>CALCNY010000246.1 GCA_937897585.1 uncultured Chitinophagaceae bacterium
TGAACAATATCAGAGGCTTTTTTATGATTTATCAAACTTTGGTTATTACTTTTCAATTATGGTTGCAATAAACCCACTCAAATAATTTTTTTTTACTTTTTAATTTTTACTTTTTACTTTTTAATTAATACCATGGCAACCAAAACCGACAATTTCGTATCTCCCGATTATTTTAATGTAGATGAATTGCTGACCGAAGAACATAAGCTGATTCGTGAAGCCGTTCGTAATTACGTAAAGAAAGACATCTCTCCTATCATTGAAGATTATGCACAACGTGCAGAGTTTCCTCAGCAAATTGTAAAGCAGTTGGGTGATTTGGGTTGTTTCGGACCAACAGTTCCTGAACAATATGGTGGCGGTGGCTTGGATTATATTTCTTACGGATTGATGATGCAAGAATTAGAACGCGGTGATAGTGGTGTTCGTTCAACTGCGTCTGTGCAAGGTAGTTTGGTGATGTTCCCAATTTATCAATATGGCAGCGAGGAACAACGCAATAAATATTTACCAAAGTTGGCAAGTGGCGAATGGCTGGGTTGTTTTGGATTAACAGAACCTGATCATGGTTCGGATCCTGCCGGCATGTTGACTAACTTTAAAGACGCTGGTGACCATGTTATTTTGAATGGTGCTAAAATGTGGATCAGTAACGCGCCTTTCTCACAAGTGGCTGTTGTATGGGCAAAAAATGATGCCGGAGAAATTCAAGGTATCATTGTTGAAAGAGGTATGGAAGGATTTACCACTCCTACTACTCACAGCAAATGGAGTTTACGTGCAAGTGCTACTGGCGAATTGGTTTTCGACAATGTAAAAGTTCCTAAAGAAAATATTTTACCAAACGTAAAAGGATTAAAAGGTCCTTTAAGCTGTTTGACTAAAGCAAGATATGGTATCGCCTGGGGCGCCATCGGTGCTGCTATGGATTGTTACCACACTGCACTTGAATATAGCAAAGAAAGAGTTCAATTCGGAAAGCCAATTGGTGGTTTCCAATTGCAACAAAAGAAACTGGCTGAAATGGTTACTGAAATCACGAAAGCACAATTATTAAACTGGCGTTTGGGTGTGTTGATGAATGAAGGGAAAGTAACTCCGGCACAAGTAAGTATGGCAAAAAGAAATGCCTGCGAAATTGCTACTAACATCTGCAGAGATGCTCGTCAAATGTTAGGCGGCATGGGTATCACAGGCGAATATCCGGTGATGCGCCACATGATGAATTTGGAAAGTGTAATTACGTATGAAGGAACGCATGACATACACTTGTTAATTACAGGTATGGATGTGACGGGATTTAACGCTTTTAAATAAAATCGCTACGCGTGTTTGGCGTTTGGTCGCTACGCTCGTTTGGTGTTTGTTGTTTTTCGTATACAAAAGCTTCTTCGGTTTGAAACCTATTGAACCTTTTGAACTTCTTGAACCTTTTAAACAAACGAAATGGAAATAAAAAACGTTAGCGTCATCGGCGCAGGAACAATGGGTAACGGTATTGCACACGTGTTTGCGCAAACTGGATTTAATGTAACATTGGTTGACGTCAATGCTACTCAACTTGAAAAAGCCATTGCTACCATTTCTAAAAATCTTGACAGACAAGTTGCTAAAGGTGTTTTAACTGAAGAACAAAAAGCGAATACCCTAAATAATATCACTACCAATACTTCAATCGCTGATGGTGTAGCAAATTCAAATTTGGTTGTAGAAGCGGCTACAGAAAATGTAAATTTAAAACTTGAAATTTTTAAACAACTGGATGCTGCCGCTCCTGCGGGATGTATCCTTGCTTCGAATACTTCATCTATTTCGATTACCAAAATTGCAGCTGTTTCAAAACGCCCAGAATTAGTAATCGGCATGCATTTCATGAATCCGGTTCCTGTAATGAAACTGGTGGAAATTATAAATGGTTATGCCACTTCAAAAGAAGTGAATGCTATTATAACAACCCTGAGCAAACAATTAGGAAAAGTTCCTTGTACAGTTAATGATTACCCAGGCTTTATTGCCAATCGCATTTTGATGCCGATGATCAATGAAGCAATTTATAGTTTGTTTGAAGGTGTTGCCGGTGTTGAAGAAATTGACACCGTAATGAAACTCGGTATGGCCCACCCCATGGGACCTTTACAATTAGCCGACTTCATCGGATTGGATGTTTGCTTGAGCATTTTAAAAGTATTACATGACGGCTTTGGTAATCCTAAATACGCTCCTTGTCCTTTACTAACAAATATGGTTATGGCCGGAAAACTCGGCGCCAAATCGGGAGAAGGATTTTATGTGTATACTGCGGGGAGTAAGGATCTTGTTGTAAGCGATAGCTTTAAATAAGATTTGTTTGGCGTTTGGTCGCTTCGCTTGTTTGGTGTTTGTTGTTTATTGTTAAAAAGTTAAAAAGAACTTATCTGCAACCTTTTGAACTCATTGAACCTTTGCAACCTTTTGAACAGATTTTTTAGTAATGAATCCAACCGACAACTACATCAAAGCCGCTCCTGAATTCAGTCAAGTAATTTTATTACATTTCCGCAAATTGGTTCATCAAACGATTCCAGATGTTGAAGAACAGATCAAATGGAAATTCCCACATTTCGTTTACAAAAAAGAAGTGATTTGCAGTATGGCTGCTTTTTCAAAACATTGTGCGTTTAGTTTTCCAAAAGCAGCTTTGATGAAAGACAAAACGCTTTTAGAAAAAGCAAAGACAGAAGAAGCCATGGGACATTTTGGAAAAATAAAGACATTGCAAGACCTTCCTTCTGATTCAAAAATAAAAGCCTATATCAAAGATTCCATTTCATTGATCGGACAAAAATCCCAAGAGAAAATAATCACAGTTGCCATTCCGAAAGTCCTCAAAGATTTACTTGAAGAAAACAAAAAAGCAGAAGCTTGTTTTTTAAAAATGTCGCCTTCTCACCAGAAAGAATACATCAATTATATTTCCGAAGCTAAAAAAGAAGAAACGCAAATGAGAAGGGCAGAGAAAGTGTTGGAGATGCTTTTGAGAAAGTAAATTTTAATTCAAAAGTAAAAAGTAAAAATCGATAATTTTATTTCTACGCATTTTTTTGAATTTTTACTTTTAAATTTTTAATTAATAAACGTCCCTTTCAGGAGACATTGCTGAGAATATGCTTTTAAATGAGACAGTGACTTTTTCATTTCCGAAATCCACTTTTACATTTTACATTGGATATTTTACATTTTACATTCTTTTTCCTCTCACCAACCCATACGAATCCTCAATCATTTCCTTAATCCGACTCCAAGACAATCTTCCATCTATCACAATCGTATTCCAATGTTTCTTGTTCATGTGATAACCTGGCAGAATAGTATCCGGAAATTCTTCTCTTAATGAAACCGCCAATTCTGGATTGCATTTTACATTAATTTTTAATTGGTCAATTTCATCTAATGGCAATAGTAAAAACATTTTGTTGTTGGTCTTGAATACAATGGTGTCTTCTCCAAATGGGAAGCTTTCACTACTGTCTTTTAATGATAGTGCAAAGTCTCTTATTTCTTCTACGTTCATATTGTAATATAAAAAAAGCCCTTCAAAAATGAAGGGCTTGATATTTATTATTTGATGATTATCTGATGATAGTGATATCTGTTTTCTTGGTAAATTTCTTACCTGAAATCAATTTGAATTCAATCACACCATAGTAAGTTCCATCAGGACAAGGCTTACCATTGTAAGTTCCATCCCAGTTGTTTCTGTAATCTCTGCTTTCGAATACTTTACTTCCGTATCTGTTGAATACAGTTACCGTGATGTTGGTTAAACAATCGTATTGATCGTATATCTGCCATTTGTCGTTGATGCCATCACCATTTGGACTAAATGCATTTTTAACTTTAATGCAATAAGGAATTACAGTAACAGTGATATCATCTGAAGCCGTACAACCAGCAGCGTTAGTAGCTGTTAAAGTATACGTTGTAGTTACTGGAGGAGTTGCAATTGGATTCAATATTGTAGTTGAAGTTAATGTTGCATCTGAAGGATTAGCAACCCACAAGTAGTTTGTTGCTCCAGAAACACCACCATTCAATTGAACACTTTCACCGCTGATGATGCTTTGATCAGTACCTGCTATTACCTGTACCTGTGAATTAACAGTGATATTAACTTGATCAGTTGCAGTACATCTTCCTAAAGTAGCAGTTACCGAATATGTATTTAAACCTAATGATGTAGGCGTAGCCACCGGACTTTGAGAAGTTGAACTGCTCAATCCCTGACCAGACCAATCAAATGTAGCACCAGCATAAGAATTAGTAGTTAATGCAATTGAACCGCCAAAGCAAATAGTGGTATCGGTTCTAGTATCTAAGAATAAATCATTAGTCAAACCAACAACTTGATTTAATGTAATGATACATCCATTATTATCTCTTACAGAAACAACATAACTACCATCAAACACATTAAATACAGGAGAAGCCTGGAAGTTAACTCCGTCTATGCTATACTGATAGGTAGATCCACCGCCCTGTGCTTCTAAGGTAATATTACCTGTAGGATTTATAGAGCAAGTTGCATTTGAAGTTGATGCTGTTGCAGACAATACTGTAGGTTGAGTTATATTAATTGTGGTATCTCTTGTGCAACCTGAGTTATCTCTGATTCTGATATTGTATGTACCAACAGCTAAGTTGCTGAAAGTACCACTTGATTGATAAGTAACACCGCCATCAATTGAATATTGGAAAACACCAGTACCGTTGAGGCCTGTTACGTTGATTACACCTGTACTTCCGCCATTACAAAGAACATTAGAAACTGAGTATGTTCCTGCTACTAAATTTGGATCAGCAGAAATAGTTACAGAAGTAGTTCCTGCACAAGTGGTTCCAATCACACGATATTTAATTGTATAAGTTCCTGGAGGCAGGTTGAATAGACTTGATGTCTGCCATGTAAGACCATTATCTGCAGAATACTCAAAAGGACCAGCAGCACCAGTAGCAAAAATGGCTGCACTACCTATACCTGAAGTAGCACAAGACGCAGGAGATGTGGCTGAGGTTGCAGAAAGTGGATTGTTTGATATTACAGTTACAGTATCAGTTCCATAAACATAACTGTTAGGATTGTTGAACTGTGCATATTTTGATTTTACGATATAAGTTGTTGTTCCCACTGGACAAACACTTGGGAATGAAACTTCAAATGTTCCGTTCACATCTGCAGTAGTATCTCCAGTTGAAATCAAAGTACCATTTAAATCATAAAGTTCTACTCCACGGTATAATGTAGGACCAGAAGCAGGAATAAATCTCCAGCTTTCGTTCATGTTTGGAGTTCCCCAGTTAGGACCAGCTGAAGTTCTTCCTGGAGCCATAATGCCTTTAGTTTTTGTGGCATCTTGCAAACCAATCATTTTTCTTCCCTGATTCCAACTCGGACATTGTTCTACACCATTTACAAAAACCTCAATAATGCCAAGTCCTTCGTAAAGAACAATCTGATGAGTATTGTTGATTAAATTCTGGCAAGTAGTGCTGAATAATGGAGCTTTGTAAACACTGAATACAAATCTTCTGTGTGGGGCAACACCAAGTATATCATATTTAATCAACTGTGTAGGTGATGTTGTGTAAGCAGGATCCAAATCCTGGAACACTCCCATTATCAAAGAAGCATCGTAACCCGTGTTAGGAACATTACCAACAGTTTGACTCCAATGGCTGTATCCACCCGCCAAAGAAGAATTGAAAGAGATATAACCATTAGTACTTACTATCAATGAATTGTAAGGAGATCCTGCATCACCATAAAATGGAAAAGAGAATGGTAAATTCACAACGCTAGAATAGGTATCGTCTATAGTTAATGAAACTGCATTACCAGGTGCATTGGCTGCCACATAAGGAGCGAAACAACCGTTTGGACCAGTCAAAGAATTAATAACATAATTACTCGTTGATGATTTAACGTTAGGAATTCTCGCCTTCAGTGTAATACAAGTATTTGCGCAACCATCAATTGTAGTGTCTCTTGCGCAGCTGAAATTAAATCCGTTTTGTGCCTTCGTTTGAATGGAAAGAATCGTTAAAAGAATCAAACCAAACCATTGAAATTTTCTCATGTCTTGTGTTGCTTATTTAATTGAAGAAAATGTTAGTTGTGTATTGTAAATTATTTTTTCTTAAGATCGAATTGAACACCAATTTCATGTGCGCCTGAATTGCCAGCAAACACGCCAATTGGTGCATTATAATAATCATAAGAATAGGTAGCTCTAACTCTTTGAAGAATTTTAAGTCCTGCTTGTATGCTCCAAAGTTGGTGCACTCTCCAATTCAAACCCCACCATATTTTATTTTGATAATTTACTTGTGCACCAAAATCATATTCAGAAGGTGAATTTTCAATCACTCTTACCATAGCATTTGGTATTATATAAATGTCATCTCCAGTATTAAATTTATAGTTGGCAGTGAAATTGTAATGACGATATAATTTACCACTTAAAGTAGAATTAGATACATCTGCTAGAGCGATTTTTGATTCAATGAGCTGACTAACAGCAGCGCCTACACTCAACTTTTTATTTGTCCAGTATACACCTGCGCCTGCATCGAAAGCAAATTTACTTTCTGCACCACCCAAAACTGGATCATTGCCTAAATCTGTAAGTTTTGATTTGTCAATTGCATATTGCAAGCCTCTCAATTCCAATCCGATTCCAAAACGACTCTTTTCATTTCTGGCTTTGATATGATAAGAGTATCCAACTTGTACACCAGTTCTGCTTGTTGGGCCCGTTTGATCACGATACAAATAAGTTGAAATACCTGAAGTCATTTTTTTAAGTTCAAAATCACCATAAACCATAGAGGTTGTGGGATTGCCAGGGAAAGATGACCACATGTTTCTGTAAGAAACACCAATCATGTTCTTTTCTGAAAAACCAGCAGCAGCTGGATTATACATTGGATTGTGCTGCAAATACTGACTCATAAAATGTAATTGCTGAGCCTTAGTAGCAGAAAATAAACCCAAAATTGTGATGGCGAGGAAAATTTTTCTCATGTCAAAAATTAAATGTTAGTTACTGAAAATCAGTTTGAATGTGATAAAAGTAAAAAAAAATGTTAAGAAACTGCGCTAAAATAAAAATATTTTGTGAACTTAAGGCAATAACTTCTGTATTTCTGCGTTCCGGATGTCTTTTAAACGAAAACAAACCTCATCTTCCCGGCTTTTAGGAACGGCAAATTGAATACCCGAAAACAAGTTGATTTCTTTGTTTTTAACCATACACTGGCACTGTTTTAATACCTGCATAACCTCGTTAATTAAACCATAATCAAAAGAAACTGAATAATTTACCATCACCGGTTTCTGTATCAATGGTACAGTTTGAATAGCCAGTCCAGCGGCTGTTTTATAAGCATTTATCAAACCCGGTACACCAAGTAAACTACCTCCAAAATAACGAACCACAATGATGGCAACATTAGTAAGCTTCTTGCTGTCAATCTGGCCCAAAATGGGTTTTCCTGCAGAACCGGAAGGCTCACCATCGTCATTGGCCCGAAATTCATTCCCTGTAAAACCTATTCTGTAAGCAAAACAATGATGCACCGCTTTTGAATGTTCTTTTTTGAGCAACTGTAACTCTTTTTTAAAATCATCAACAGTCTCTATTGGAAATACATAGCCCAAAAATTTACTCCCCCGGTCTTTAAATTCGGCAACTGATGATTTTTCTATGGTGAAGTAATAATCCATGTAGCACTCAAATTGTTGGGTTCAAATAATAATTAATCTCGTCTTTTCGGATGCTTTCTTGTTTGAACCTAATCTTATTTTTCAATGTCGGTGAAGATATGCCTTCCTGTAGAATAAGTTCAGTATTCTTAATGACGCGTGCTTCATGCCAGCAATTACTTTCTATAAAACTTTGTAACAAATTCGTGCCACCTTCTACTATCAATGACTGAATGCCTTTCTTGTTAAGTAATTGTAATAACTGTTCTACAAGCCTCGTTTCTTCATGTATCATTACAAATTCATTGACGCCAACTTTCTCATTTTTTTCCAAATTTAAAATCAAGGTATCTGTACTATAGTCAAGTATTTTGTATTTAGCGTCTATTCGTAAACGTTTGTCGATGTAAATTCTGAGTGGATTTTTTCCTTGCCAGTTTCTTGTTGTTAATGAAGGATTATCGTTGAGCACTGTGTTCGTACCTACAATGATAGCGGCTTCCTCACTTCTCCATTTGTGAACCAGCTTGTCTGTAATGTGATTGCTGATTTTAACTGGTTTGCCTTGAGGCTTTGCAATAATACCATCGGCAGATTCAGCCCATTTTAAAATGACATAAGGCATTTGTTGCTGATGAAAAATAAAAAATCTTTTATTGAGTTGAATGGCCTCTTTTTCCAAAATGCCTGTAATCACTTCTACTTTATTGTCTTCTAATTTTTTAATTCCGGAGCCATTTACTTTTTCAAATGGATCTTTACAGGCTATCACTACTTTTTTAATTTGTGATTGAATGATTAAGTCTGAACATGGAGGCGTTTTACCAAAGTGATTACAAGGTTCCAGCGAAACATACAAAGTACTTTGGGGAATGAATTGCTTGTCTTCATTGGCAACACTTTGAATACAATGAACTTCAGCATGCGGACCGCCAAATTGCTGGTGCCAGCCCTCTCCAATGATTCGATTTTCATAAACCAACAATGCCCCTACCATTGGATTAGGCGTAACAGCACCCATGCCCTTTTGAGCCAGGTCGATACAACGTTGCATGTATAATTCATGAAAACTCATGTGATGATAGTTAATTCAAAATGCAAAATTAAAAAGTCAGAATTGTTGATGTAATTTTTGAATTTTTACTTTTTAATTTTTAATTTATATAATTAGCTTTTTACCTTTTTTAATCTCGTAAAATTAAGCATTAGAAATTAACTAAGTTTGTATCAATGAATTTGTCTACTTTTTTCAGAAATTTTATTCAGCAATTACAGCAAATCTATTCTGCTCATGAAGCGGCTAACATAACCGACATGTGTTTTGAGAAAATAGCTAGTATTACCAAATCCGATTTGATTAAAAATCCAGATTTAAATTTATCAGCCATTCATATTAAAAATCTAGAAGCGGCTTTGGCTGAATTGCTCTTGCACAAGCCTGTTCAATATGTTTTAGGTGAAGCCTGGTTTTATAAACTGAAATTTAAAGTTGATGAATCTGTGTTGATACCAAGGCCAGAAACCGAAGAACTGGTGAATGAAGTTTTTGATTTTATAAAATATAACTCGTCAAAAAAAATTATAGATATTGGAACAGGTAGCGGTTGCATTCCTATTTCTATAAAAAAAGAATTTCCTGAATCTTCAATAACAGCAATTGATGTAGATGAAAATGCAATTGCTATCGCATCAGAAAATGCAACAACTCATCAAACTGAAATCAACTTTGTTCAAATGAATTTTCTGGATAAAAACAACTGGAATGTTTTTGAAAAATTTGATATTGTTATCAGCAACCCACCATACATTCCTGTTGCAGAAAAAGAAATGATGGATAAAAACGTGACCAGTTTCGAACCACATCTGGCTTTGTTTGTACCTAATGAACAGCCATTGCTTTTTTATGAGGCCATTGCTTTATTCAGCAAAACGCATTTAGCTGAAAACGGAAAAATATTTATGGAAGTACATGAAAATCTGGCAAGAGAGGTTGCGGATTTATTCAGTCAACATCAATTTCAAACTGAAATCAAAAAAGACATGTTTGAAAAAGAAAGAATGGTAATGGCTACTCACTACCGGTTACTGTAGCCGAAGTGGTGGCGCCTAATTTTCTGGCGACTTTCATCACTTTTACAATCTCTCCCCACTGTGAAGTAGAATCGGCATTGATCACAACTGCAGGCTTGATACTGTCACCTTCATTGATGTATTTTTTCAAGGCTACTTCAAGTGAATCGGGATTTATTTTTTTGGCGCCTACGAAATAATTTTTGTCTTTATCCACGCTTACCACAACACTTTGTTTTTGTTTGGTATCGCTCTTGGATTTTGGCACACTCATTTTAATCACATTCGGATTGGCCAATGTTGAAATCATCAAAAAGAACATCAATAATATAAACAGAATATCGTTCAAAGGTCCTGTATCTACCTCTGAATGTGACTCTCTTAATTTTGTTTTTCTTAAACTCATAATTCGAATAAAAGTGATGACTGATTAACCTCTGGTGGGCTCTTGTAGTATATCAATAAATTCGCTACTTGCAGATTCCATTCTATTGGCCAATCTGTTGATTTGAGTATCCAAATAACTATGTCCCAAAAACGCTAACATCCCAATAATCAAACCTGTAGCCGAAGTAATTAATTTGATGTACATCGCATCTGCAATCTGACTGATGGAAGGATTGCTAATCGTAGCAAATTCTTTCAATAAAATTACAAGTCCGATAATGGTTCCAACAAATCCAAACAATGGCGCAATTCTTGAAATAACAGAAATCGTATTCAGATTTTTTTCCAATTTGTACATTTCCAATTTGCCTACATTATCCATACTTTTCTCAATAGCATCAATTGGTTTGCCAATTCTTTGTAGTCCTTTATCAATCATTCTGGCGATAGGACTGTTATTGTTCTTAGCTAAACTTCTTGCCGCGGTTACGTTACCGTTAGTAATGTGATCGCGGATTATGTTCATGAAATTATCATCAGCAACACTTGCTTTTTTGATCACCAACCATCTTTCAATAAAGAAATAAACTACAAGGGCAAATAAAATTCCCAAAGGAATCATAATAACACCGCCTTTGCTGAGCAACGTCCAAACACTTTCAACTTTTGCTGTACTCGCGCCTACTGCTGCGGTAGAATCGATTTGTAAAAAAATATCAAACATAGTTTATCGAATTTTTTATAAATAGAATATCGGAATGCAATAAAATAAAACTAATTGAAGTGTACAAATAATGAATTGTTAATTGTCAATTGCCGATAAAATTATTTCGCATCCATTTTTTGCATCGCCATAATCTGACGCATTGTTTTTTCCATGCCTTCGCTGCTGCCGTCTAAGAATATGACGTTCCCTTTTCCATATTCAGCGAAATTTTTAATGGCTTCTGTCCACATGCTGAACAAAATAACATTCGTATCCAAATTAGCTTGCTTCATTTCTTCTGCAGCCTGACTCATACCCTTGGCCACTTCCTCTCTGAACAATGCGACACCTTGTCCACGCAATTGTGCGGCTTGTCTTTCGGCTTCTGCAGCGATTTTGATAGCGTTACCTTCCGCTTCTGCCGCTTTGGTTTTTGTAATCAACAAAGCCTGTCCTTCATTTTCAGCAGCTGCTTTCAAATTGTTACTGGCAACAACCTTGCTCATACTGTCGATAATCGCCTGATCAAAAGTGATATCATTGATTTGTAAATCTTGTAAATGGAAACCCCATTCTTCCAATGATGCGTCCACATGTTCTTTCACGAATTCAACAATATCTCTTCTCAAGACTAAAATTTCTGATTGTTTTTTTGTAGCCACAAATGCTCTGATATTTCCTTCAATTGTTCTTACCAAAGCCTGCATAAAATCTCTTTCACTGATAAATTTAAAGGCTACTTTCTGAATCGTTTCTTCTGATTCGTTTTGCACAGAGTACAACAACATCGATTTAAAATATACATTCGCCTGATCTAATGTTACTGCCTGAAACTCCAATTCCACAGAACGATTTTGGTAACTGATTCTTTTAAAAACTTGTTCGATTAAAGGAATTTTGAATTGCAATCCCGGCCTTCTAATACCGGAATATTTTCCAAAACGAGTGATTACAGCGATTGTACCTTGATTTACGGTAAACAAACCGCTTACTACGATAAATGCTACGATGATTAACCACCAAAATTGAAATAGTATACTCATGAGTTTAAATTTTAGAATGTGAAGGTAGGGAAGTTTGGCGAAGCCCCCTCAATCCCCCAAAGGGGGAATTTGATTGCCGTGATTTTGTTTAAAAGGTTTCGTAGGTTCAAAATGTTCAAAAAGTTATACCCTTATTTACAACTTCTTCCATTAAATGACGTAAAATATAAAAAGCAATTTAGAATTTATCTGCCGTAAAATAAATGGCCTTAGTCTTCCCCCTTTGGGGGAATTAAAGGGGGCTCCTCTCCTCCCAAATCCCACATAAATGCACAATAGTTTCCGTTGCTTTCACCATATCCTTTACACCAATCCATTCTAATTTGCTGTGAATACCTTGCATGCCGGTAAATATATTAGGACAAGGCATTCCCATATAACTCAAACGGCTACCGTCGGTTCCGCCACGGATGCTTTCGATTTTCAATTTTAATCCAGCACGACTGATCGCTTCTTTTGCATTATCCACCACAAAAGAACATTGATCCAGCATTTCCTTCATGTTGCGGTATTGTTCTTTTATTTTATATTCCATTCTGGCGCCAGGGAAACGGGCAACCACCTCTTCTGCCATTTTTTCTAATCTTACATGATGTGCTTTCAACCCTTCCACAGTAAAATCTCTAACTATAAAGTTTATATGTGATTTTTCGGCGATACCGCCCATTGAAACAGGATGCACAAAACCTTCTTTTTTTTCTGTTGTTTCAGGACTCCATTCACTTTTAGGTAATGCATCTAAAATGGCACCAACAACTTTTGTGGCGTTCACCAAACTTCCTTTTGCATAACCCGGATGAGCCGAAATGCCGTGAATAGTAATAATTGCGGCATCGGCACTGAATGTTTCATCTTCTAATGAACCAGCTTCTCCGCCATCTAAAGTATATCCATATTTGGCACCTACTTTTTCCATGTCAATTTTAGCCGTTCCTTTACCTACTTCTTCATCAGGAGTAAAAACGATTTTTATATCTCCGTGTTTAATATCAGGATTTTCAATTAAAGTTTTAGCAGCCTGCATGATAATAGCAACGCCACTTTTATCGTCTGCACCTAATAAGGTTAATCCACTTGCCGTAATAATTTCATGGCCGATATGTTCCTTAAGATAAGGAGCATCCAACATTTTTAAAACTTGTGTATTATCATCCGGAAGAACGATATCATTTCCATTATAATTTACATGCAAGATTGGCTTTACATTGGTGCCACTGCAATCCGGCGCTGTATCTACATGCGAACAAAAGCAAATCGCAGGAACATCTTTTTTGTCTGTGTTGGAAGGAACTGTAGCATATACATATCCGTAATCATCAACAACAGCATCTGTCAAACCGATTTCCAATAATTCCTGGTGAAGGATTCTACTTAAATCTTTTTGCTTTTCTGTTGTCGGGTGAGCATCACTGTTAGGGTCGCTTTGCGTGTCGATTTGGACGTAACGCATGAAGCGGGCTGTTAGTTCGGATTTGTTAACCATTATGTTTTGTTTGGGGTTTGGCGTTTGGGGTTTTTTGTTTTGATTATTGAAAATGCAATCAACGAATCAACACCAAACACCGAACGCCAAACGATATTTTAATTATGCTATTTCCACCAACTCAATATCAAACACCAACACCTGTCCTGCAAGGAAATGATTGGCGTCCAACACAATAATATCTTCTTTAACCTCAACTACAACTACAGGAACAGGCTGTCCCATTTGATTAGAAAGTGTTAAGGTCATACCTGGTTCTAATATCATATCAGCAGGAACATTTTCTTTTGGAAAAGGAATCATGGCTTCTTCACTTCTTTCACCGTATCCATCTTCAGGAGCGATGTTTATAGTTTTCTTTTCGCCAATTGTCATTCCGGGCATAGCGGCATCAAATCCTTTAATCATTTGTCCGGCGCCTACTGTAAATTCGAGTGGCTCTCTTCCTATTGAAGAATCAAATTGTTCGCCTGATGTTAATTTACCTGTGTAATGAACTTTCACTACATCGCCTTCTTTAACTTGTTGCATTGTGTTTTTTTTATTGTTTTAAAAATCCCGAAAAAAACCATTTTCAGATTTTGTTGCACAATCCTACTTTGACAAAAGTGTAAGCGAATGGAAAGCAAAATGTACTGATTCGGAGGGCAATATTAAAAATAAAAATCTATTCTGCCGAATTAAAAAACTTTGCTCAACTTTGACCAATGAACAAATTATTATATCTGCTGATGTTGGTGGGTTGCTGGGAAATTCAAACCTCCTGTGCCCAATCAAAAACTAACACTACAAAATCTCTTGAAATCCTTACCGGTGCTGATCAAACTGAGATTTATCTTCCAAAGTTAATAGGCAAAAATGTAGCCATTTTCGCCAATCCTACATCTGTAATCGGCAAAACTCATTTATTGGATACATTAATGACTTCCAATATAAAGATTGTCACCATTTTCGGACCAGAGCATGGATTCCGTGGAAAAGCAGATGCCGGTGAGCATGTAAATAACGATGTAGATGCCAAAACGGGCATTCCTGTTATTAGTTTGTATGGCGACCATAAAAAACCTACGGCAGCAGATTTGAAAAACGTGGATGTGATGTTATTTGATATCCAGGATGTAGGTGTGCGGTATTACACTTTCATTTCATCCTTGCAATATTATATGGAAGCAGCGATAGAAAATGAAAAAGAATTGATTATTCTCGACCGTCCCAATCCCAATGGATTTTATGTTGATGGTCCAGTTTTAGATACTGCTTTTAAAAGTTTCGTTGGCATGCAACCTGTCCCCATCGTGTATGGGTTAACGATAGGTGAATATGCGAAGATGTTGTTAGGTGAAAAATGGTTGGATAAGAAATGTTATCCGATTCCATCAAACAGTAAATTCAAGATGACCATTGTTCCATGTAAAAATTATACACACGATTCTAAATATGTTTTACCAGTTCATCCTTCTCCCAATTTGAAAGAAATGCAATCTATTTATCTCTATCCTTCTATTTGTTTTTTTGAAGGAACAGTAATGAGCGAAGGAAGAGGCACGGACAAACCCTTTCAAATATTTGGTCATCCTACGTTGCCATCTAATTTATTCTCATTTACTCCAAAACCCAATGAGGGCGCTAAAAGCAGCAAATGTTTCAATCAGGTTTGTTATGGATGGAATGTTTCGGGAACTAAAGAAGATGTGTTGAAATTGATTGACAATAAAATTCAAATCAAATATTTATTGGAAGCCTACAAGTTATTTCCGGGTAAAGACAGCTTCTTTTTAAAAAACAATTTCTTTAATAAGCTAGCAGGAAATGACAAGTTGATGCAACAAATAAAATCAGGAAAATCTGAAACTGAAATTCGAAAAAGCTGGGAACCTGAGCTAGAAAAATATAAAGCCATCAGAAAAAAATATTTATTGTACAAAGATTTCAAAGAATAACAAAGAATGAACTATAAAGATATACGAATTGTTTTCATGGGCACGCCCGAGTTTGCAGTGGCCTCATTATCAAAATTAGTAGACGCAGGATGTAATATCGTTGGTGTAATTACTGCACCAGATAAACCTGCAGGTCGTGGTATGGAATTACAACAAAGTGCGGTGAAGAAATATGCCGTCGAAAAAGGATTAACTATTTTACAACCTGAGAAATTAAAAAATCCAGAATTCATCGAACAATTGAAATCACTCAATGCTGATTTGCAAATTGTAGTTGCCTTTAGAATGCTACCGGAAATTGTCTGGAACATGCCGCCAATGGGCACTTTGAATTTACACGGTTCTTTATTACCGCAATACAGAGGCGCAGCTCCCATCAATTGGGCGATTATTAACGGTGAAGCATACACAGGTGTTACCACTTTCAAACTCAAACACGAAATTGATACCGGCGATATTTTATTGAATGAAAAAATAACGATTGAAGACAATGAAACTGCCGGCACACTTCATGATAAAATGAAAGAAATTGGCGCAGCAGTTTTATTGCAAACAGTTATAGGCCTTGCTGATGAAAGCATCACTGAAAAACCTCAAGACAATTTCAACATTAAACATGCGCCAAAAATATTCACTGAAACCTGCGCCATTGACTGGAACAAATCTGCAAATGAAATCAATAATTTAATCAGAGGATTGTCTCCTTACCCTGCAGCATTTACTCATTTGGATGGAAAGAAATTGAAAATATTTACGGCCACAATTGAAAAGTCAACCCCAACTTCATCAACCGGAACTTATGAAACAGATGGCAAACATTTTTTAAAATTCGCTTGTAACGACGGCTATATCAGCATTACAGATTTGCAACTCGAAGGAAAGAAAAGAATGAAGGTGGAAGATTTTTTGAGGGGGTATAGGTTTAGTGTTTAGTGTTTAGTGTTTGGTGTTTATTGTTTGGTGTAATTAATATCAAGTATCTAAAAAACAACATCTGTTCCCTATTTCCCATTACATTCGAATTTTACATCCAATAAAAAAAGCCCACTCCAATTTAGGAGCAGGCTTTTAATCAAATTGACGATCTAAAATTTAGTAATTATTAAAACACCAAATTATCAAATCAACTTAGTACTTCACAACCCTCATTGTCTTTAATTCACCACCCTGATTAATTTCTAGGAAATAAACACCGGATTTTAAATCGGAACCCATTAGTATTGTTTCATTAGGATTGAGCATCATCATCTTTATTTGTCTTCCTTGCAAATCTAATAATCTTGCGTTTACAATTGAACCATTTGAAGAAGAAGTAACTTTAACTTTGAACAAATTTGTTGTTGGATTAGGATAAACATTTACCTCCATTAATGACGAACCTTTAGTAGAGGCTTTTGTATACATATTTCCAGGATTTGCAGGACAAGATGGTAGTCTGATTGTTGTGTACTTTTGACTACTCACTCCACAATTGTTAACCGACTTAACCGATACATTACCATCTATTACACCTGAACCATAGGTAACTGAAATAGTTCTAGTTCCTTGCCCACTCATAATTGTAGCTCCTTGTGGCACAGACCATTCCAAAGAATTAACATTTAATGGCATAGCAGCAACTGAATAAGTAAATTGTCTTACAGGACAATCAGAAACATTAATAACATCAATATTACCTGGTGTAATTGGTTTCAATGCACTAATAGTCAGCGTTCTTGAAACACTTATTCCACATGCATTTATTGCGATAACTGAAATAGATCCCCCTGTAAATCCTGCTGGATATCTAAAGCTGATTGTATTGCTCCCCTGACCTATTACATTTGTTACACCTGATGGCAAAGTCCATGTATAGCTCACAACAACTGGCGAAGCACTTACACTATATGTTGCATTCATGCCATTTGGCCCAATATATTCACAAGAGTTTATTGGACCGCTGATGATTGATGGCTGAGATGGATTGTTTCTTGTAATCAAGATCGATCTTACAGGGCTAACCCCACATGCATTTATTGATTTTACATTCAAAGTGCTTGTTGAAAAATTAGTTGAAAATAAAATCGAGACAGTAGTATCAGATTCTCCATCACCATTTATATGAGTAATAGTTGTACTCCCATTTTGAGCAGTCCACAAGTAAGATGATGCTGTTCTTCCATTACTAGCTTCTTCTATTACTTTTGGAATAGTAAAAATAATAGGGGTATTTGTTCCTAAACTTGGGCAAACATTAGTACTTGAAGCAACAATTGGAGCTGGGGTTACTGGATATTGTGTTGCTAAGTAAAAGACTTTCACCGGACCATTACCACAAGGTGAGCTTGCCACGACTCTAATTTGTTTGTATGAAGAAGTATATAACGCAGAAGATATTGTAACGGTTATCACATTTGTTCCTTGACCGCTAACCATCGTTACCCCCTGTGGCAAAGTCCAATAATATGAAGTTATTCCTTGAGTTACTGGAAGGCTATAATTAAGTTGTTCGCCCGTATTTGCATAGGCACATACATTTTTTACACCAAAAATAGCAGCATTAATAGTGGCTGTAGTTCCAGTAGCAATAGTCAAATGTAAAGTATCAACTGAAGTTGAACAATCATTGACACCTGAATAATTGTAAGTATAGGTACCACTAATATTATATACAACTCCATGCCATGTATATGTACTACAAGCAACTTGTGTGTAAGAATTATGAATCGGAAGCGTAATAATCAAATGCAAAGTATCAACTGAAGCACATCCGTTGCCATTTGTGTAACTGTATGTGTAATTACCGCTAGTTGTGTATGCAGTTGCATGCCATGTATATGTTTCACATGCAGTTTGATTTTCTGCATTATGCGTACCATAATTGATGGTTAAATGCAAAGTATCAACAGAAGCACATCCGTTGCCGTTTGTATAACTAAAAGTGTAATTACCAGAAGTAGTATATGCTGTTGCGTGCCATGTATAGGTTTCACATGCAGATTGTGTTTCTGCATTGTGTGTTCCATAGTTGATCGTTAAATGCAAGGTATCTACTGAAGCACATCCACTACCGTTAGTATAACTATAAGTATAATCTCCACTGGTTGTGTACGCAGTGCTATGCCATGTATAAGTTTCACAAGAAGTTTGACTAGTTGCGTTATGTGTGCCGTAATTGATAGTCAAATGTAAAGTATCAACTGAAGCACATCCACTTCCATTGGTGTAACTGTATGTATAGTCTCCGCTGGTTGTGTACGCTGTGCCATGCCATGTGTAAGTCTCACAAGCAGTTTGAGAAGTTGCATTATGTGTACCGTAGTTGATAGTCAAATGTAAAGTATCAACTGATGCACAGCCACTACCATTGGTATAAGTGTATGTATAATTTCCACTGGCTGTATAAGCAGTTCCATGCCATGTGTAGGTTTCACAAGCAGTTTGAGATGTTGCATTGTGTGTACCATAATTGATGGTCAAATGTAAAGTATCAACTGAAGCACATCCACTTCCATTGGTGTAGCTATATGTATAATTTCCGCTGGTTGTATAAACAGTACCATGCCATGTGTAGGTTTCACAAGAAGTTTGAGATGTTGCGTTGTGTGTACCATAATTGATGGTCAAATGCAAGGTATCTACTGATGCACAGCCACTTCCATTGGTGTAGCTGTAAGTGTAATTTCCACTGGTTGTATAAGCAGTTCCATGCCATGTGTAGGTTTCACAGGCAGTTTGTGTTGTTGAATTGTATGTACCGGTATTGATAGTTAAATGTAAAGTATCTACTGACGCACAACCATTTCCGTCAGTATAGCTGTATGTATAATTTCCACTTGAAGTATAGGTATTACCATGCCATACATAAGAAACGCAACCAGACTGTGTTTCAGCGTTATGAGTTCCTGTGTTAATAGTTAAATTTAATTTTACTACTGAATCACATCCTACAGCATTTGTAGTTGTCCAAGTGGGTGTATTGGTTGAAGAGGTGTAAGTAGTACCATGCCATGTATAACTGTTACATGCCGAAACTGTTTGAGTGTAAGTTGAAGCCGCTTTTATTGTAAGTGTTAAGGTCACAACTGAATCACAACCTACAGCATTCGTTGTTGTATAGGTTTTTACTCCACTTGTGGTGTATGTTGTACCATTCCATGTATAACTTGTACAAGCTGTTATTGGTGAAGCAGTAGAAGAAGAAGAATATTTATAAGTTAGCAATTTTGTGCTTGAATCTGCCAGACAACCTGTATTAGGATTGGCCTTTAATTTCAATGTAACATATCCTCTGCTTAAATCTGCTGCGCTAGGCGTATAAGTTGTTGTAGATAAAGCAGTCGCTGTTGCGTTGTTGGCAAAACTTCCCGATCCATCTATAGTTGACCAAACCAATGAAGCATAATTTGATGCAGTAGCAGCAGATGCTATGTTGGCTGCAACATTATTACATGCTGACATTGCAGCACCTGCATTAATAACTGGCTGCCCACTACATGGTAGAAATGTAAATCCTGATGCAGTTGCTGTTCCACCTGCTGTTGTTACACTTACAGAACCTGTTGATCCTGTATCAATCACTGCTGTAATTTGTGTGGCAGAATTGACGGTATAACTGTAAACCACAACATCACCAAATGTAACTTGTTGTGCATTTAAGAAATTGGTTCCGGTGATTACCACCGTATAATGATATCCTGCTGATGTAGGAGTAAATGAAGTGATAGTTGGAGCAGGTATTGAATAATAAGTAAACAAATTTGCTCCTGAAGTACTATCTATTCCTCCTGGTGCGGTAACAAACAATTTCAAGTTTGATCCTGTTCCTTCTGGAATGGTTAAGGTAATAGAAGTAGCAGAATTGACTGTATAATTAGCTACATAAAACTCACCTAAATAAATAGATGATGTTCCCAAAAATCCTGTTCCTGTAACGGTCATAGTGTTTCCGGGAATTGCAGTAGTTGGGGTAATTGAAGTGATAGACACAACAGGAGCTGGATTCACAGTAAACAAAGTACTTGCTATGCTACTGCAGGCTCCTGAAGTAACCGTATAATAAATAGTTGTAGTTCCTTCAGATGAACCCGTGACACGACCGGTCGCATTTACAAAAGCCACAGACATATCTGATGAACTCCACACACCGTTTAAGGTAACATCACTCAATTGAGATGATAAACCAACTGTTGCATTGGCTGTTCCTGTGATTGCACTTACAGTTGGTGTGATACCAACAGTTGTGGTATTACTTGCTGAACTATTGGATGTACAACCAGCCGTATTTTGATAATTAATGGTAACTGTTTTGCTTCCTGCTGTTAACCATTTTAAAGTAACGGTATTTGATGAAGTCCCAATACCTCCTGAAGTAATAGTATAATCTGTTCCTAAAGTTCCGGGCACACTCCATGAATAGTTTGTTTGTCCTGACTCTGTTGTGTAAGACACATCAATGCCACTACAAGTATTTGCAGCAGGTGCTGAGATGAAAGTTGGTGTTGGCTTGGCATTAACCGTTACCGTGGTACTGGCGGTTTCGAGGTTACTTCCCGAAGAAGCATCTTGTACTCTTACTAGCGCATATACATAAGTGCCGGCTGTATTTACAGGAACATTTAATGTTACCGTTGAAGAACCACCACTGGTAGAAATGGTTTGATTGCTGCCGCCATTTATAGTATAAGTAAATGTATAAGGCAAACTGGTACTACCTGATCCGGTGAAAGTTATCACAGGCGTTGTTCCATTTAAACAAATACTCGACAATGAACTACTAATGCTTGCAAATGGCGCATTTGTAGTAGTTGTAATGGTATTCGAATTGTTGTAATTAGTAGCTCTAATTCTGTAATAATAAGTGGTATTGGATGTTAACCCGGTAATATTTTTTGATGTATCAGCCACGGTGAATGGTGAGCCTGAAATAGGTGCGCTGAATGTATTGTTGGTAGATACATCCAGTGTGTAACTACTAATAGTACCTAATTGAGGGGCAGACCATTTAGCTGTAAAGCTTGTGGATGTACGATTGGCAGCCTCTGTGGCTACCAAAGTTTCAGGTGCATTGGTAACAACTGTTGTAACATTTGAATAGCCTCCTGTTGTAGTTACACCCGTTCCTGATTTCTCGGCACGAACTCTGTAATAATAAGTAGTAGATGCCGTTAGGCCTGATATCGTGTAGCTGTTAACGTTACTTACATCCTTGTTATTATACCCTGATACAAAAGAAGAAAAATCAGAGGCTGTTGATACATCTAAATAATATTTTTGAGCAACACCTGTTACAGGCGTAGTCCAGTTGGCTACAAAACCCAAGCTATATTTATTGGTGGCTGCTGTTGTAACCGGCACCACCATCGCATAACTCTCTACCCAGTTGGATGTGCTGCCGCTATTGGCAACATTTCGCAATCTACCTGTAAAATTATTATTGGTCTGATCAAACAAACTGTTCAATCCTGCATTATTTCCTCCGGCAATGCCCTGGTTCATGTTGTAATAAGCCACCAGCGAAGTGCTTGCAGGACTGATAGGCTTATTCATGTTAGCAATAATAGAATCCTGCGAACGGGCTGTTCGCCAAATGCGCACCTCATCAATGTTTCCATCGAAATATCTAGGACTAGTGGCAAAGTCCACACCAATCATCACACTGTCTGTATTGTTGGCAGTGGTAAGTGCTGTACCGGTAAGTGCTATTGACTGACCATTGATGTAAACATATCTATTACTTCCGTTTTTTACTGCAGCCACATGTTGCCATTTTCCCTGTGTCAATACGCCATTAGCAGTAACCAATTCATCAAATGTGATACCTGAATAGGGCGAACCTCCTGTCAATCTCAATATAAATCCATTGGAAGAAGAAGTATGATATTTTGAAACGATTCCACCTAAAAAAGTGAAATTATTTGGTTTGATCCAAGCCTCGATGGTATAATTGTTGGTGAGATCGAGTGAATCATTATCAGGTATGGCCACATAATCGTTGGTGCCATCAAAATTGAGTGAATTAGCAGGTTCTGAGGCTGTTGCAATATTAATGGTAACAGTATCTACCAATACATTTGCCGCATCGCCCTGCATACCACCGAACTCTATAACAAAAAACTTTGAAGCGGTAGCATCAGCATCATTCCATGTACCGTCTGAACCAAAAAACTCAGTTGCATGTTCCGTTCCTCCAGAGTTACTGGGCTCCCCGGATCTCCAGTTGTTGTATTTTCCAGAAATAGTAGTTACTGGACTATTAGTAGACGTTATCTGTGTACCTTTTTCCGGACCGGTTACCCAATAGAATTTTCCTTCTGAAGCGGCTTGGTTGGCGTAAGTTGTAGTTCCGGTTGCGGCATTGATTTGTGCATAATCATCTGATAATCCAATCCAAATATTATTTCCCGCAGTTAAACTTTTAATAGTATCATTTTCCGCTTGAGAATTGATAGTAGCCAAATAACCTTGACAACCATATCTAAGATAACCGTCGGAATTGGCTTTTGCATTTGCCCATGTGGCACTATTGCCCGAAGTAAGTATCGGAAAATAAAAATGTCCATCTGGTCCAAAGGTATAATCGCCAAAAGCATAAGCGATTTTGCGGGTGTTATTCCCTTTTTTATAAGCCTTGAAAGTTACATTTCTCAATACGCCCTGCCAAACTGAAGCTGCCACATTTTGGGTTGATGCGGTAAATGTTAGTACACCCGAAGCAGTATCATATGCTGCAGTGATGCCAGAAGGCAAACTGCTTCTGTAATATAAACTATCTCCGTACTGCTTGCCTGAAACAAAAAACACTTTGAATTTGTAGTGATAAGCCTGAGCATTCTTTGTAAATGTCATATTTGAATCCAACACCGTTGTCGTAATCCCATCAGCATATGCCGTTACAGGATTATTTGTACAATTGACAACTATTGGCTGAGTGGTAGTAGAAAATTGTGATCTAAAAATTTTATAATAGTAACCAGCCCCCCCTCTTTGCACATAATCTTCTATGTAGCCTCCTTGATTTTCCACAGTTGATTTGTTAGCTCGAACTCTGAACGAACGGGTTTGGTTTTGCAATAATCCAGTTAGTGTATAACTAGTCACATTACCCACATTAATTGTTCTTAATGTCCCTTGTCCTTCATTATTTCCACCATAATCTAAATCTAAGTAGTAGTTGTCCACAGTCCCAAATGCGGGCGGTGTCCATGAAAATGTAGCTGAATTATAAGAAATATTGGATAGAGTAACATTAGTAGGTACAACCACTGCGTAGCTTTCAATCCAGTTGCTGGTAGTACCGCTTAATGCAAAATTTTTCAGCGTTCCGGTATTGCCATTATTCGACCAATCATTTACAGACGTTCCTGAAGTTTCATTGAATTTATAATATAAGTAGAGATTACTAGAGTTGACAGCACCATCTATTTCTCCATACATATTGGCTTGAATTTGTTCCTTAGTTCTAGCTGTTTTCCAAATACGAAGTTCGTCCATACTTCCTTTGTTATAAAATGGCGCCCAAGGTCCTATGGCCCACTTTCCTGTTTTACCATTAAAGTTGATATAGTTGGCAGAAGAATCTGTTACCACGCCATCCTGATAAAATTTGGTACCAGTGGCTGCAGATGAAGTAACAGCGATGTGATGCCATTTGTTATTGTATGGAAAACTTGGATTGGATGTATTAAAATTGAAGTTTGGTGATGATGAACTTACATTAAAATACCAAGCATTGGTTACTTTAAATAAATCATTACCGGTTGAATTTTCTTTAAAATTAATCAAATTACGAGTAGGACTTGTTGAACTGAGTTCATCAGAACGCATCCAAAACTCAACCGTTAAAGCGCTCATTGAAGTGATGCTGTTATTGGTGTTTATATAATCATTCACCCCATCAAAATTGATACAGTTACCGGGAGTAGCAGCAGGGCTATTGTTACTTACTGAGCTCTGAGCAATTACAATATTACATGTTACTGAAAACAGTAAAAACATAAGTGCAGCAATAAAACACTTACTTCCAAATTGCTTTTTAAAAAATCGAAAACTTGTTGCGTTGTTCATATTATTGATGTTTACTATTTTGAAATATTATACCCTTTGGTTGTTTTGACATTCACATGTTAATGCTTAATTTGCATCGTTGAACCTCTTTGAAACTTTTGAGGGATTTGACGTCGCAAGGTGTGTGAATTTTTTAAAATTTCAAGTGGACAAAATATGGTCAAATTCATAAAGCATTATTTTTCAACTTATTAAAAAATCATAATAATCAATTTGTCTACAAAATGTCAAAAGATGAAACGTTTCATGAATCCATTTTTATTGATTTTTTTTCTGCTTTTTTTCGGATGGAACTTCATATTTGCACAATCAGTCACTGAAAAGTACAGCCAGCAGATGACTCAGATTATGGCAGGGGTTCAAGCCAATCCGGCGAAGGCGAAAACGCAATTGGATGAATTTCTTTCAGAAAATCAGAGTGCACCCGACTCTACAATAGGTTTTGCATACAGTAATATTTCTGCTACTTATGGAATTCGAAATATGACTGATTCGGGTATTTTGATGCTCAATAAAGCCATTCCATTATTGTCTGGTAATAAGAAAATTTATGCTTTAAAAAACATGGGTAATTTATATCGCATCAAAGGTGATTATGAAAAATCCATTGAATATTACCAGTCAGCCATTGATCTGAACAACAAATGCGGTAACAAATCTGCAAGGGCGAAAATTATTGGAGAACTGGCGACGGTGTATCATGAAACCTTCAATTTTGCAAAATCAATTCAGTTGTGCCGTGAAGCTATTCAACTCGATCAGGAAATTGGAGTAAATGGCAAAACCCATGAATTGTTGATGAGGGACAAAATGGCCAATAATTTCATTTCCAATGGAAATTATGAATTTGCTGAAAAGGAATTGGAAAGCCTTGCTGATGAACTAAAAAACACACCCGACCAGGCTAATTATAATAATACGAAATTGCTGTTGGGAGTTGTTTACGTCAATACTGGAAAATACATTCAAGCAAAAAACATATTAAATGATGTGCTTGCTTATTACAAACAAATCAACAATGAAGAATTAGTTAGCTACACAAAAGCTACTCTTGCAAATAATGAAAGAAAAAATGGTGATGAGAATGTTGGATTGGCTTATATCAGAGAATCTTTCAATACTGCTCTTGAAAAAAAATACACACGACTGCCAGAATATGCCTGTATCTACCTCGAACTGCTGAATAAGAAACAAGACTATGCAGAAGGTGAAAAAATTATTGACATTTTGAAAGGGAGTGCGTTAATACAAAATGCAAGTGCTGAAATGAAATTGCGATACAAATCAGCTATAATTCCTATTCTAAAACAAAGCAATAATTTAAGTGCGTTAATCAAAGAACAGGACTCTGTCATTCAATTGAGTGAAGAAAAATTGAATTCAGAAAAAGACAAAATTGTCAATGAAATGCAAGCAAAATATCAAACTGATGTGGCTGAAAAAAACAACAAGATATTATTACAAGAAAAAGAATTGATAAGTAAAAGTGATCGAAACAAAACCTGGCTATTATTATTGAGTATTGCTGTTTCATTAATTATCATACTCAGTTTCGGAATAATAATGTATAAGAAAAAAACTGCGGCCCGATTACAACAGCAGGAAATAGAAAAGCATCGCCAGCAAAATGAATTTCTTGAAAACAAAGCTCAACTCGAATCAAAGCAACGATTGTTAACAGAGAAAATCATTGAACAACAGAAAGAGGAACTGTTATTTCAGGTGAATGAGTCAGCGCAATTGAGAGAAAAACTAACGAACATGATTAAAGGCAGTGGCCTCGACAATAACAATGAAATTTTCTCTCAGCTTGACCAGCTCAAATCAGATAAAAAACACTGGGATCATTTCATGGCAAAATTTAATGCTACATTTCCTGAGTTCACCAAAAAATTAGCTGAAAAATATCCTGAATTGACCAATGCCGATTTACAATTTTGTTCGTTGATCAGATTAAACCTAAACAATAAGGAAATTGCCAGTGTATTGAATATTGAGCCAATCAGTATTTACAAAAAAAGATCAAGGTTGATGGATAAAATGAAATTAAGCGATAGCGATTCGATTGAGAATTTGTTGATGCAGATATAGGGGGATGTTTGTTGTTTATTGTTTTTTGTTTGTAGTTTATTGTTTTGTATTGTTTTGTTCAAGAGGTTCAAAATGTTCAAGACGTTAGATTTTCTTCTGCAACAAACATTTTGAACTCATTGAACTTTTGGAACCTTTGGAACAAATATAGCTTATCCAGCCTATCCATCTTCTCCAAATTATCCAGCTTAATTCAAGAGATTGTGAAAATTTCATTTCCTAAATCCCAGATTTACATTGGATATTTTACATTCATTATTTTACATTCAATCTCTCTCTCAACCCCACTCCCACCGCTGCTTTCGGCACCACCAAGCTAATCGTATTAATCGCAAAATAAGATTCTGAAACATGAACATATCCACCAAAAGGACCAGTTTCGCCCCATGAGTTTTTAACGATAAAAAACGTTTTCCCTTCTTTTGATTTTTCTATCCCTACGATATGCATGAGATGATCATCTTGTGTGGTAAGGTTTTCAAATAATTGCTGTCTGGTATTTTGAGTGTAAGTTTCTTCTTTAAAATCAGGATTGGCAAAAGCAGTATTTACGTTTTCATCAGATTTGATGTTCAAAGCCATTCCTTTCTTGGCATTAAAACCATTGTTACTTACATCAGCATCCCACAGAACTGTGTAGCCGCTGTTCACCGCATTCTTTACTACATCAATCATCTCATTCAAAGGAATGTTGTAATAAGATCCATTACTAAAATTATCAGGTACTTCTAAAATGAATGGACTGTAAAACGGATGATGTGAAAACGAAGTGATGTTTACATAATCATCAGCATTAAATTTCAATGCTGTTTTGGCAAAACTTTGAGGCGTATATTTTCTGTTGTTGTAAACAAATTGCTGAGGCAAAGGCCCCATGTTTTTATCAAGAATTTTATTGAAACCCTGAATCCAGTCTGCGGATAATGGGCGGCCTTTTGTCTTCAAAGTACTGTCGAGGTATTTTTTTAATTCCTTGTATAATTCCTGATGGTCATATACTTTTTCACCATTCACCAAACCATTGTACACTTGATCCGGTACGGCACCATATTCAGCATACGCACGAATCACATCATGGCCCAATCCACCTTCGCTAAATTGTGCATGCCCCTGACGAAGTATATAATTTTTAGCTTTTTCAATGTAGATGTTTCTTACTGTAAACATTTCGCTCAAATCGTAAGCTCCTAATTTATTTTTAATGGCTTGTGATTCTACGAGAGAAGTTGTGGCAAAGGACCAGCAAGTGTTTGTACGTTCTTGGTCTTTAATTTTGGTGGCACTATTTTTCTTAGCACCTGTAAACGATTCTCCAGAAATGGCTTTTACACCCGAAGCATCAGGAGAAAC
>CALCNY010000247.1 GCA_937897585.1 uncultured Chitinophagaceae bacterium
GCATCAGGAGCGAAACTATAGCTCAATCCATCAGCACCGCTTTGAGCAGCAGTAACTGAAATTTTAAAGCTGGCAGTAAACTCTTGAGCATTTACACCGCTTGCAGGGATTGTGAATCCACCCAATTGTGAAGCTGAGTTTGGTGTCAAAATCACTTTATTACTTGATCTTGAAGCCACACCTGATAAGGTAGCGCTTCCAAAATTAGCAGTAGAGAAATCATTGCTGTAAAGTGTATTTATAGTAGCAGGTGTTGCACTGTTATACCAGTTTAATGTAGAGCCAGCAGTGTTAGCTGCTACTGAAACTGATGGTACACCAGCACCGCACTGTAAACTTGCTGTTGCTACAGGAGCAACTGGTATTGGATTAACAGTAACGGTTACTGTACTTGAAGTTAATGATGAACAACCTGTAATGGTATCAGTTGCTACACAAGTATAGTTTGTTGTAGTAGCAGGTGTTACAGATACAGTAGATCCAACTAAGTTACCTGGAGTCCAAGTATATCTAAGTCCTGGATTCACTGGAACTGTAGTTACTACGTTACCTGCAATGTTGATGGCGTAATCTTCCACCTCACCATAAGTAAACGTACCACATGCTGTTGGAGAAGCAGTGCCTTCCATAACCACTACTCTCATTTTAGTCAAACCAGCAGAAGCTGTATTAGGTATAATCACACTACCTGATCTTGTGTTTGGACTAGCAAGTGTAGCAGTCGTTGTAAACACTTGCTCACCTGCATCAGCCCAGTCTCCATCTCTGTTGTAATCGATGAATATAGAAACACCATTTGAATAGTAAGTCGCTCCATCACATTCGTCTACGTTAACAGAGAATGGATAAGACTGACCAGGAACCACGGTTGGTGCCGCTACTGATAAAGTATAATCAGTATAGTTCGATGTACAGCTTTCGGTTTCGATGTTCACCATCGAAGCGAAAGTAACACCAAATATCTGCTCATCAGCATTATTGGTTCCACCACCACCGGCACAATATCCTGTAGGCAATACTTGTGGACCTGAAGTGATAATTGATTTAGAAGAATAAGCATTCAATGCTACTGCATTTCCTGCACAAAGACCGCTCGCTCCAGCTTTCACACTATCCAAAACTGGTAATGCGTTTACAACGATAGTTTTATAAGCATAGAATACACAACCTTGATCAACGTCGGTTGCTGTAATTCTATACACATAAGTACCCGGAGCAGTTGGTGTAATAGTTATTGGATCTGTACCTCCACCATTGTCAGTCAATGAAACAGCAGTGGCCAAACCACTACCAGTTAATGGTGTAGCGGTAAGATCATAAGTAGAATAATAGTTAAGAACAGAGTTGTATGTTGAAGTCAAATCAAATGAACCACCCAAACATACGTTATCTGTTGTTGAAGTCGCTGTCAATGGATCTGGCTGATTTACTGTAGCCACCAATGCTGCTGATCTTGGACCTTCACAACCTGCAGCACTTACTTCAGAAACATAGAAAGTATCGGTTACCAAAATACTAGTAGCATAAGTATTTAGCGTTGAATCCTGTACTGGAGAACCTCCAGTTGGATTCAAATACCATCTGAATCTTGGTGTAGCAGCACCTGAATTTGATGAAACAGAAACCGAAGGTATACCAGCACCACACTGATCAGCACTTGATACAGTAGGAGCCGCTGGTAATGGGTTAACTGTTACAGTCACTGTTCCTGTAGCACTACAAGCGTTACCCGGATTGGTTACTGTTAAAGTATATTCAGTTGTTGTGCTTGGTGTAACTGTAACGCTAGGTCCAGTTAAGTTACCTGGATTCCAGTTGAAAGTATAAGAATTGGTATTGTTTACACCGGTAACCGCACCAAACTTAACGATTGGTTTTGTAGTAAGCGTAGTACCTGTTGTGGAAGTACATAATCCGGCACCTGCGGTGTTCAATAAACCAGTATTAGCTGATGTATACGCATCAACATAAGTAGTACCGAGTGTTGTGTTGTTTGTCTGACAAACATTAATAACGATGCTTGAAGTACCATCCCAATAGAAAGGAGTACTAAATTCATGCGTATTCAATCCTAATACCGGAGTATAAGATGACAGATTCACCACCTGAGTCATAGGTGAAGTAAGGAACGATGTTCCAAAATCTGTTGTAGAAGTTGAACCAATTGAGATTTTGAAGTTGTTCAATATGCCACTCACAGATGTAACGAGGTTGAAGCTTACATTAGTGATGTTACCAGCAACCATACCAGCCGCTTGTAATTCACTCGCTGTATATATCAACTGAGTTCTTACGTCACTTCCACTACCATAACCTGCACGGTAAGGATTACCACTGCAACAGAAGTTGGTAGAAGAAACACCTATTGAAGCCACACCTGCACCTGCATCAACACTTGTACCATTCAAGGTAACTGTTGTACCTGCACATACAGTATTTGGTGTCGCTGTTTTGGTAGTAATAGTAGGAACAGGCTTAGGAGCAACCTGAATTGAACTAGTTACTGTACAACCCAATGCATTATCAGTACCGGTTACAGTGTAAGTAACAACGGTATTGGCAGATGCTGAAGTTGGAGTAACTGATACAGCTGCACCCGAAACTGATGTAGGAATACCACTGCCTGTTGCAGGTGAAGCAGTCCATACATAAGTATAGTTTTGTGTTGTTCCTGTTTGTGCAACAGAAAGATCGATTGAAGTATTAGCACATGGATATTGATTGCTTGCACTTGCAGTAATCGCATCTGGTTGTCTTACCGTAGCTGTTACTGGAGAAAGTAAGCTTACACATGTACCGTTATAAATACCCACATAGAATGTGGTTGTTGTTGAAATTGAATAACCACTCAATGAGTTGTTAAACTGATTTGCAATTTGTTGCGTACCGGCAGCATCCAAATACCAGCGGTAGTTACCATTGGTACTTCCTGCTACGAAGCAAGTTGGTACACCCGCACCGCACTGATCAGAACCTGAAGTTTCAGGTGCAGCAGGCAATGGATTTACTGTTACAGCAACTGTTGATGGAGTAACTCCGCTACATCCTGAAGCGGTATCGGTAACTATTACACTATATGTAGTAGTTGATTGAGGATTTACCGTTACAGAACTTCCAATTATGTTACCCGGAGTCCATGTATACCTACTAGCACTTGTAAAGTCAACCCCTGTTTGACCACGGAACTTAATTACAGGTCTTACACTATAAGTGGCAACATTCGATGTGTTATCACCACAGATTGAAGAACCTGATGAAGTAGTAGAAACGTGTGTTTTAATTACAGACACATAAGATGTAGCATCAGCATTTGATGTACTTGATAAAGTAGCTGTTGAAGTTGAACTACCAAAGCACAATTCAACTACCAAGTTGCTGGTACCATTCCAGTTAAATGGAGTAGTTAGTGTAATCTGATTGTTTGTTGAAGCCGTTTGAGCCACACTTGCAGCTGCATATACCTGAGTTAAACCAGATGTGATATAACTGCTCATATCAGATGCAGTTGTAAGACCCATCTTAATGGTAACGTCTTCAATCGCTATTGTTCCTGAAGTTGTTGGGAACATAATTCTTGTAATGTTTCCTGGTAACAAACCAGCAGCTGTTAATTCGCTGGCTTTAAACAGGATTTGCATATGCTTATTAGACCACAAGCTATAGAATGGCGCATTGTATGAACTGGTAGACGTTGATCCAGAACCAACTGTAACGTTACCTAAAGAAGCACTGATTGTACTAGCCGTCAATGTTACAGGAGATCCTGCACAAACCGTAGACGGTGAAGCAGAAACGTTAGAGATAGTTGGCAAAGGACTAACTACTACTGAATAAGTAGCACTTGCCGAGCAAACTCCTGAAGCACCACCTACAGATTGAGTTCCATTTAACGTAAATGTAGTTGTAGCTGTAGGATTGAAAGTGTATCCGTTAGTTGCATCTCCTGATACACCTGTTGAAGGCGTCCATGTCAACACATCGTAATCAGCAGTACCAGCAGTTACTGTTACCGCAGCAGATGTAGAACCTGTACAAATGGTTGTTGAGCTTCCGCTTAAAGTTAACACAGGAGCAGCAGCCAAGTAAACGGTATCAGGTACTCTGATACTTTCGCAACCTGTTGTAGAAGCAGCAGCCCATAACACTTGATATCCTGCAGCTGGGTTTTGTATCGTATAAGCAAGTGTTACATCATCAATAGCAAAGGCTCCAGACACCCCGCCTGATCTTGCTTTGAACACATGCTGCCATGTTGATTTATTAGCTGCAAGGTAGTCTGAAGGCAATTGAATATTAGAGAATACTGTTGCACCATTCACTGTCAATGACAATTTACCTTGTGCATTGATAGTCACATTCACTGGTACATTAGAAATACCTGACCAAGTTGTGCTTGAAGAATAAGCTAATACACCACTAGTACCCACCACTTGACCTGGTGTGTTGGTAGTAGTACCGTAAATTACTCTGATACCAGATACATCATTACCTGTTGTACCGTATATATCGAATGAAATTTTAAGCTTGCTACCAGTTCCCATTTCTGCATTCAATGTAGCATCTGTTGCAGAAACATCATCACCGAAGCTATAGCTCATACCATCAGCAGAACTTTGTGCTGTACCTGTTGTCATTTTGAAGTCAACACTGTAACCCAAT
>CALCNY010000248.1 GCA_937897585.1 uncultured Chitinophagaceae bacterium
AGTGTCGCCGCCAAGCAATGATAATACAATATTGGTGTCAAGCAGCAATTTATCTCCATTCATCTCTGAATGATTTTTGTATGTTTAAAGGCGCGGTCTTTAATGTAATAACACCACAGAACTTTTTAGTATTTACACCAGTTGATTTTTTCAAACGCTTAGTTAAATCATCCATTTCTTTTTTACTGGCTCCCTTTTTTAATACCAATACCATGCTTTCCGGTTTTAATAGCATAAATCTAAATATTAATTATTGATTCACAAATTTCCATGAAATGAGAATAATAATCATGTTGAAATCCTCAGCAAAAAAAGAGATTTTTCTTTTCAAAATAGGCTTCTACTTCTCAGCAATGTTTCCTCTAAGGGACGTTGCGTGTTTGTTTAACCACGAATGCACGAATTGTTTCACCGCGGAGAAGATGAGTGTTTTGAGGTTTCGCAGAGGTTAGTCGATTTTGTTAATTGCTCCCCTCTCACGTGGAGATTTCCCCCTTCGGGGGATTGAGGGGGCTACCACTTCCTTATTCCTTATTTTTACTTTCTTATTTATTATTTATTTCACGCAGCGAAGGCACAAAGATTTACATTTAATTTCTTCTTCGGGGAGATTAAGCTTTTTTTTAGCACCGAGGTAATACAAACCTTTCATCAACCCTTACCATAAAATGTATATCAGCTTTCAATGCAGAAAAAATCTTTACAATTGTATCAATCGTAGCGCTATTGGCACTGCTTTCTAATTTTGATATCTGTGCTTTTTGAACACCCACCAATATACCTAACTGCTCTTGTGTCAAATTACGTTCATGTCTTGCCGCTTTTATCATGCTGCCTAATACATCCATACGCAACTCATGCTCATAGGCCTCTCTTTTTACTGTGCCGCGTTTTCCAATATATTTATCTTTCATTGCTGAAAGCGTTTTCGGTTTTACAACTGACTTCGACATCTTGTTTATTGATTTTTACTTGCTAAATAATTTCTTTTTATTTGTTCTGCTTTTTTGATTTCTTTTATTGGGACTTTTTCAGTTTTTTTAATAAACCCATGAGTTGCGATTACCAACGATTGTTTTTGTGTTGATGAATCCCAAAACGCAAGCAATCTGATTGGCAAACCTGAGTAATGAATCCTGAATTCCCAAATGTCTTTATTCAGTTTCTTAAACAGTTTCGGGTCTTTGGTTTGTTCTGCTAGATCGATCAGGTAAAGTATTTTCTCAACAACTTTTCTATCTAGGCTGTCAAAAAACTTTTCGGTCTGCTCCAAAAATAGGGTTTCAAAAAATCTCAATTCAATCGGATTGTCTAAGTTAATAATAAGTTTCTAAATATGGAAACATCTAAATGAAATATTTTCCATTGCAAATAGATAAATTAATGCCTAAAGGCAATGGTTTTTTAAACTCGGAATGTTGTTGTTTTTCGGGAGAAAGTTGGCCACGAATTCACGAATTGGGCCCCCTAAATCCCCCAAGGGGGACTTTGATTATGTTTTGTTGGATTGTGACAAATTTTTTCACAGCGGAGAAGATGAGTTTTTTGAGGTTTCGCAGAGATTTAATTAAAATGACTCTGCATTTGCACAGAGCTAATCTCCACTTCCTTATTTCTTATTTTTACTTCCTTATTATTTATTTTATTTGCCACAAATTCACGAATTGTTTTACCGCGGAGAAGATGAGTGTTTTGAGGTTTCGCAGAGATTTAATTAAAATGACTCTGCATTTGCACGGAGCTAATCTCCACTTCCTTATTTCTTATTTTTACTTTCTTATTATTTATTTCAAAAAACGCAACGTCCTTTGCAGGAAACATTGCTGAGAAGACCGAACCTTAAACCATTAAACCAGCGCAGCGTATTAAACCATTAAATGCTAAACTCCCAATCCCCAATTCCAAACTCCAGTTTAATACCTCACCCTCACCTCATGCAAATACTCTTCAATCAATTTCCTCACTGCTTTCCCAGATCCCTGATAATTATTCAGCATCACCGAAAAAATCAATTGCTTGTTTTTTTGAGTCGTCAATAAGCCACACAATGTATAATTATTGCTAAATGAACCCGTCTTCGCAAATATGAAACTACTATCGGCGTGAAAATAATTTTTCAAAGTTCCCGTACCACCTGTAGGTAAAATATTTTTTAGTCTTTCAATACCAAACTCGTTTTGAATTTTATTAATGATGTATATAAAATCATTCGGAGAAAATAAATTGTATCTGCTCAATCCGCTACCGTCAACCCAGCGTGGATGTTGAGGGATATCAGTTAAATCATTTTGTAATAGTGAATCAATCATGTCCGATTCATTCATATAACCAAGTCTCTCATTCGCTGACATCAGCAAAGTTTGTTCTGCATAAAAATTATCACTGCGATGCATCATGATTGAAAAAACAGAATCGCTTTTTTGAGAAAATAATGGCATGTATTCATCGCGATTGATAAGCTTAGTTTTTTGAAGTGTTGCCAAATGATACAATGAATGTTGTAAAATCATAAATCCGGTTTGCAAACCAAAAGTTTCAAAAGGAATCTCTTGTGAAAATGTTTTTAGTTTGTTGTTTGTGGTTACGGTAATGTGGTTGGTTCCTGCTGCTCTTGAAATAATATTTTCTGATAAATTAGTATCCGTTTTTTTGGTGAGTTTAAAGTCGATCACATCAGCATTCATTTCAGCAAGGTCGTATTGGAATTCATCAGGTTTTGCGTTATTGTTTTTTATCCATTCTAATTTAAGCAAATTGCCACATCCAGGAAAGGAACTTCTTTGAGGCATGTAATCTTCCTGCTGGTCATCCCATGCCCAACCTTTGCCATAAGGAACAGGATATTTTTCATCATCAAGTAACACAACTTTATAATTATTGTTGTTTAAAAAATCATGAACGGGATGTATTTTAAAATCTGGATGCAAATAAGTTGGATCGCCTGTTGGTAAAAGAAATATCGTGTCGTTTGAGATTTTGTAATAGGCGCCAACAATATTATTTCCAAGATATTTCATGCCTGCATATAAAGTAAAAAACTTGGTATTGCTCGCCGGAATGAAATTCTTTTCTGCATTGTAAGTGTATACGAAACTGTTAGTTTCTGGATCGTAAATGGAAATGCCTAAATGTGCGCCATTGATAATTGAATCGCTAAGTAATAATTTGTTGGTAAGCTTTGTAAGATTCTTTGAATGTTGTGCAGATGCAGAAGCAAATAAAAAAATCGAGAAAAATAGAGTGACGAAACGGTTCATAGAAACGATTTTATAAAACAGAAAAAATAATACCTCTAAAATCCCTGTTGGTGAAAACACCAATAGAGGCATAAAGCAGGCGATTTGTTCAAAAGGTTTAATAAGTTCAATTTGTTCAAAAGGTTGACTAAAAAAAACTTCAAAACAACAAACCATAAACAACAAACAAAACAATTAACACCAAACCCCAAACGCCAAACAACATTAACCTCTCTCCTGCGCCCTCAACCATCTCTCAGGCATCTCATTCATGCTCGCTTTTCTATAATCATTTCTGCTGCAGGCGATGAAAGTTGAGTCAGGCATTTGCATCCACCATCTGTTGGATCTTTTACTTTGAAGAAATACAGTATCTACTTCTGCAAACACCGTGTGAAATTCATTGAAGCTGTTTCTTTCATTGATATTGGCATCGTTTTGACTTCTGAATTTCCCATCTATAAAATACCAAATCATTTGTGCAATTTGAATGGCCGTTAAATCATGAATGTCTTTTTCAGGTTCATATCCATAAATGCCAAAGCTGCTCAGGTTTGAACTTAATCCTGCATATTGAGAAAGTACACATGCTTCTTCGCCATTAAGTCCATTTGGACTGATTGTATTTGAAGGGGCAGCGCTGTTTTTAATGGCACTGATATCAAAACTCACTAGATGCGAATTGCGAATTACTGGTTCCATTTCTTCGATATCTTCTTTTACTTTTCCAACACGGTAACAATCGAATCTTAATTTATCAAGTGTTTCCAATAAACGCGGATGAACAAAATAACTCTGAAAGCCAATGTGGTTGTAGTGCCTTACCCAATTTGGTTCACTGGTAAGCATTTCCAAAAGGAAGCTATCGTTTTTAAGAACACTGTCGCCACGCAAGTCAATCAAAGAGTCAATGCAAGTGGCTTCGATTACTTGATTTAAAGATTTATAAGCATTGTATTGTGCTAGTGTGATGTCATGCGAACCACCTAAAATAATAACGGTCTTTCCCATTTTTATCAGCTCAGCAACTACTGTCTGAAGTGCCGCATAACTATCAAGGATGCCGGCTCCTTTTTTAATGTTTCCAATATCTGCAATCTGTATATCGCTATGCCAACAATGTAAAGGGTAAAATTGTTTTCTTATTTTATCCGGAGCCGTTGAATATTCTTTATCAAAACCGATTCCTCTGCTTTCGCCGATTCCTACCAAAATGAGTTCAACGTCTGTTAAATCCGGCATCTCTTTTTCAAAAACGCTAATATGTTTGGCGAATTGGCCATCCGTATATTCATTATCACCATTAAGTTCGTAAATATTGATGGGGGATAAGAAATCAGTTAAATCTAGCATGTAAATAGTTTCCGCAAACCTAATTCATTAGCCTCAATTCAAATAAATCCAAAGGCTTTTTTTATGAAGAATCTTTTATTTGTATTCAGTAACTTTGCGCCTGAATAATTATCCGGGTTTTCCGGAAGATTTTAATTGAAAAAGATGACAGATAAAAACGAATTACTTCAGGAAGTTGTAATCAAATTTGCAGGCGATAGTGGTGATGGAATGCAACTTACCGGAAGTCAGTTTACCAACAATACAGCTTTATTAGGTTTGGATTTGGCCACATTTCCTGATTTTCCTGCGGAGATTAGGGCCCCAATAGGAACTTTACCTGGTGTAAGTGGCTACCAGCTTCGTTTTAGCAGCGATAGAATCTATACACCCGGTGATGAATGTGATGTGCTTGTGGCCATGAATGCAGCCGCATTGAAGGTGAATATGAAAGCCATTAAAAAAGGTGGTAAAATAATTGCCAATGTGGATGGCTTTGATGCAAAAAATTTAAGACTAGCCAATTATCCTGATGGCGTAAATCCTTTGGAAGATAATAGCTTGGATAATTACGAAGTCATCAAAATGGATGTGACCAAAATGACACGTGAGGCACTTAAGGATTTCACCATGGGCACCAAAGAAAAAGACAGGGCCAAAAACATGTTTGTGCTTGGCTTTTTGTATTGGATGTACAACAGAGACATGGACAACACGGTTACTTTCTTAAAAGAGAAATTTTCAAAACGTCCCGACATTCTCGATAGCAATATAAAAGTGCTACAAGCTGGTTATAATTACGCTGATACAACTGAAACTTTTACCGGAAGATATTCTGTAGAAAAAGCGAAAATGGAGCCGGGAACTTATCGTTCTATCATGGGCAATCAGGCATTAGCTTATGGTTTGATTGCTGCTTCTCATCAATCTGATTTGAATTTATTTTTAGGCAGTTATCCTATTACGCCTGCTTCTGATATTTTACACGAATTAAGTCGCTATAAAACTTTTGGCATCAAAACATTTCAGGCAGAAGATGAAATTGCAGCGATAACTTCGGCTATTGGTGCCAGTTATGGTGGTTCAATCGGCGTTACTACTACCTCTGGTCCAGGTATGGCTTTAAAAACAGAAGCCATGGGATTGGCAGTCATGCTTGAAATTCCATTGCTTATTTGCAATATTCAAAGAGGCGGCCCAAGTACAGGACTGCCAACCAAAACGGAGCAGAGTGATTTGTTGCAGGCTTATTATGGTAGAAATGGCGAATGTCCTATTCCCGTAATTTCAACATCAACACCGAGTGATTGTTTTGACGTAGCATTTGAAGCGGTGAGAATTGCGATCCAACACATGACGTCAGTAATCTTATTGAGCGATGGTTATATTGCCAATGGTGCAGAGCCTTGGAAGTTTCCGCAAACGAAAGATTTGAAAAAGATTGAAGTTGCATTCAAGACAGAGAAAAATGCCGACGAAGAAAAGTTCATGCCTTATTTAAGAGATGAGAAATTGGTAAGACCTTGGGTAATTCCAGGTGCAGCAGGCTTGGAGCATCGCATCGGCGGTTTGGAAAAACAGAATATCACAGGTAATATCAGCTACGATCCTGAGAATCACCAAACCATGGTAAAAATCAGAGAACAAAAAGTTGAAAATATTGCTGATTATATTCCTTTACAAAAATTGGATAGCGGAGAAGAAAAAGGTAAAGTGCTGGTAATAGGATGGGGTAGTACTTATGGTGCGATTAAAAGCGCTTGTCTTGAATTGCAGAAAAAAGGGGTGTCTGTTTCGCATGCACATCTCCGTTATATACGACCTTTTCCAAAAAATTTGGGCGACATCATCAAGAATTTTGATAAGGTATTGATTCCTGAAATCAATAACGGTCAGCTCATCAAAATCATCAGAGATAAGTATATGGTGGATGCAAAAGGGTTTAATAAAATAATGGGTGTTCCGATTACTAAAGGAGAAATTATTGAAGAAGTGGAGGGGATGATTTAAAAATTCAGTCTAGTTTCACGCAAAGCTCGCAAGGGAGCAAAGGCGCCAGGACTTTTTCGCACTTCCCCCTTCAGGGGATTGAGGGGGCTACCACTTCCTTATTCCTTATTTTTATTTTCTTATTATTTATTTTTTTGCTACAAAGACACAAAGGCTCAAAGTAGCACGAAGGTTTTTTGATTCATGAGAGACTGACTATTTCATATCCTAAATCCAACTTTTACATTGAATATTTTACATTCTACATTTTACATTCCCCCAAGCTACTTCTTCTTATAATCCGCAATTATCTTCTGATACTCATAAAAGCTTTGTTTCGGTGTTCTTTCTTGTGTTTCAAAATTTACATGCACAATTCCAAAACGTCTTTTATAACCGGATATCCATTCGAAATTATCAAAGATACTCCACAGCGTATAACCTTGTAAGTTAGCTCCGTCTTTTCTAGCCTGCATGGCAGTATCAATATGTCGTTTTACATAATCAACTCTTAGTTTATCATTTACTGAATTGTCAATTAGCCTCTCATCATCATCGCCAAATCCGGCTCCATTTTCTGTAATGAACATCAAAGGATTTCCATATTCCTCTTTCAATCTCATAAGCAATTTGTACAAATAAGCAGGTCTAACAGGTCCATTAAACATTTTTACAGAATCAGGATTGTTACCCCATGCATTGATTCCAAATGCCATTCGAGAATCAGCACTTACATAAGCTGGCGCATAGAAGTTTATGCCTAAAAAGTCGGGCTTAACACTTTTAAACAATGCATAATTTTCAGCAGTAGGGTTTAAATTTTTATTGTATTGTTGATAGGTCTTTAATACATCTTCAGGATAAGCTCCTTTAAATAATGGATCAAGAAACCATCTGTTATGCATACCATCTTGTAGAATGGCTGCTTTTACATCTTCAGGATTATTAGCATCCAATGGAATGCTTGGCGACAGACTCAATGTAATACCAATGATCCCCTCTCTTTTTTGTTGATGAAAATTACGGATAGCAATGCAGTTGGCTAATAACAAATGATGTGCAGCTGTTGCTCTTTCTGCTATTTGTTCATTGGTAAAAGCAAATGGCGGATTTTTTTTATCAATAATATTGTTAACGATTGTAGTGATTAAGAAATTGTCAATATAAGGCTCATTGAACGTGATGTATTTTTTTACTTTATTTCCAAAGCTTTTAAATACCAAGTTTGAATATTCTTCAAACCATTGAACAGAAGATGGATTGAGCCATCCGCCTTTTTCTTGTAATGCTTGAGGCATATCCCAATGATATAAGGTTACCATTGGTTCGATTCCACTGGCTTTTAAGTCATCAATAAATTTCAGATAGTGATCAATACCTTTTTGGTTTATTTTTCCAGTTCCTTCCGGTAACAATCTTGCCCATGATAATGAAAATCGGTAAGTATTGACACCAAGTTTTTTCATTAATGCAATGTCTTGTAAATATTGCTTTCTATCGTATTGGTTGATACTAACATTTCCAGTTTGGTTTTCTCCGGTTAAGCCTTCTGTTACATGGTATTTGTTCGTGTATACATCCCAGTTAGATAATCCTTTTCCATCTGCCTGATAAGCACCTTCAACCTGATATGAAGCACTGGCAACACTCCATATAAACGGTTGTGCATTTTTATTTTGTGCAAAGGTTGAAGACAAGAAGAAAACATGTAACAAGAGAAAGGAAATTTTTTTCATGCTTTGTTTTTTATTTTTAATAAAGATAAGGAGATAAAAATCGTTGTAAATAAAAATAGCCCGTGATTAATAAACCACGGGCTATATCTATTATAACGAGTTCAAACTTTTTATCTGATTCTTTCTCTTCCTATTGAAATACCTATTTTCAAATTAAATGAGAAGTAGCTATCTTTTTGTGTTGGACTTCCACGTTTGTTTCCTGGTAACGCTCTTTGTCCATTAATAACTCTATTGTTAAGTAATAATGCATTTTGTAATCTTGTGCCACTGAAACCGTTATTTACATAAAATGAAGGGTCAATATAATTTGTACTTACATCATCAAGGTAATCAGTAGTTAGTATGCGATAAACAAATTCACCTCTTAAATTTACAAGTGAAGACAATTCATATTTGAATCCAGCGCCTACGGGAAAGTTAACCTGTTTTAATTTGTAAACTTTTCTGTCAGGATATTCTGCTAATCCTTGTCCTTCAGTAGAGAGTGGTTGCAAATCAATTAATTTATTTCCAACTTTTGCTTGAGGATTAAATGAAAAATATCCGATACCACCTAATAAATAAGGAGAGTATCTTGGAGGTTCAGCATCTTTACTTTCCCAATCAATAAATAGGAAGAGTGGATGCATTTCTACAATTCCTGAAAATTCTGTTATTGAAGTTTGGAAGTTTAATTGTCTGTTGTATCTCGTTCTCGCTATGTCTGTTACAGGTACATCTGCTAAAAGATTATCATCACCAGATAATTTTCCAAAACTAGCTTCAAGACGTAATCCTAATGCATTTTTGTAAAGCATACTCAGATAACCACCCACACAAGAGTTAGTTTCTCCATAATTCAAATCCTTAATGAATTTTTTACCTATACCTGCTTTACCACCAACATCTGTAAGACAGTTCATGGCACCTACAGAGGCACCTAATTCGAACATTACAGGATTGTCATAATACGAATCATCGTAAAAATAATACTGAGCAACGGCTTTAGATGAATAGCCCAAACACATCACTACAAAACCAAGTGCAAATGCTAATCTTTTCATTGAAAAATTCCAGTTTAACTTTTATGATTTATGCTATTAAAAATAACTCTACAAATTAAACGAATTTTCTTGAATAATATTTAGTCTTTGTAATAATTCTTATAAAACTTACAGGCATTTTTTACGCCACATTGAACACAATTAGGTTTTCTTGCCATACAAACATAACGGCCATGTAAAATTAACCAGTGATGTGCTTTATGTATCAGGTGTTCTGGAAAGTATTTAATAAGTTGTTTTTCAGTGGCTAATGGCGTTTTACAATTAGTAGTCAGCCCAATTCTTGCACTTACCCGAAATACATGTGTATCCACTGCCATATTGGGCTGATTGTCTATAACCGAGGTAATGACATTCGCTGTTTTTCTACCAACTCCAGGTAGTTTAACCAAATCTTCAACGGTTAAGGGAACAATTCCATTAAAATCTTTTTCAAGCATTTCAGCCATACCTATCAGATGACGAGCTTTATTATTGGGATAAGAAATGCTCCTAATCAACGCAAAAACCGAATCAAAATCCCCTTTGCTCAAACTTTTGGAATCAGGATATTTTTTAAATATCGACGGTGTAACCATATTCACCCTTTTATCAGTACACTGGGCTGATAAAATAACAGCAACCAACAACTGAAATGGGTTATCATAGAGTAATTCCGTTTCCGCTTCAGGCATATTTTCGCTGAAATAGGAGATTATGTAATCGTATCTTTCTTTTTTTCTCATAAAAAAACCCGCTGCAATGAGCAACGGGTGCAAGTTATCATTTAGTTTGAATGTTACGCAGTGGCTGCCATTTCTTCGGCAGCTTTTTCAGCATATTTTAAAATATTGTCGATTGATTTTAAACTTGGAGAAAAACTGATCGTTTCCAACTGGTTTTTAGACGTTGTTAGTAGCTCTAATTTTTCTTGTAAACTCCAATCATTTTGTAGTGCAGCTTTGATAGCGGCGGTCTTTGCTGTGGAAGTTTCTCCGTAAATAAACTGAAGAAGGTCCTCCGATGTAAAACTGTGCATAGGCAGGTTTGATGCTTTTAGTTAAATAAATTATCCATTATCCGACTATTAAACGCACTGCTGATTCGAATATTGTGTAGCACTACGTATTTTTTACTAAATCATGGTGTTTTTACTAAGAAGATATCCTCATTGTCTTTTTTCATGTAATACTTTTCTCTGGCATAACGCTCAATTGATTGAGCATCAGACCTTAATAAATTCAACTCCGCCCTCGTTTCTTGTATTTGCATGCTCAACATTTTTTCACTTTTTTCGAGCTCGCTGATTTTATTATGTCTTTCTATCAATAATCCCCAGTCTTTTACATCAAAAAAAATCATCCAGACAACAAAAACCACAATACAAATAAGGTATTTGTTTTTTAAAAATTTATAAGATTTGCCAGAAGTACTCATAGTTATGAATTATTAATCCAATTTAAGATAAAAAAACAAAAAATCGACAAATTCAAAGCGTAAACCGTAAAATTATTTTCCGAACTTAATTTTACCATTTGGATACAATGCATTGCTGCCTAACATTTCTTCAATTCTGATCAGCTGATTGTATTTTGCCATACGATCACTTCTTGAAGCAGAACCTGTTTTAATCTGACCACAATTCAAAGCAACAGCTAAATCAGCTATGGTACTGTCTTCTGTTTCACCACTACGATGACTCATGATCGTATTATATCCGTTATTCTGAGCCATAGTTACTGCATTGATAGTTTCAGTTAATGTACCAATTTGATTCACTTTTACCAAAAGCCCGTTAGCTGTTTCTTCTTTAATGCCTCTTTCCAATCTTTTTACATTGGTAACAAATAAATCATCACCTACCAATTGACATTTGCTGCCAACTGTATCGGTAAGCATTTTCCATCCTTTCCAATCGTCTTCTGCCATACCATCTTCAATTGAAATGATAGGATATTGCTTAACCCAGCTTTCCCAATAACTCACCAATTGCTCGCTGGTCATTTTTTTACCATCGCTCTTATGGAAAATATATTTTTTCTCTTTTGCATTCCACAATTCGCTATTAGCGGCATCCATAGCGATTCCAATCTGACTTCCTGTTTTATATCCAGCAGCCTGAATTGCTGTCAATACTGTTTCAATGGCTTCTTCATTGCTTTGGATGTTTGGCGCAAAACCACCTTCATCACCTACGTTTGTGCTGAAGCCTTTTTTCTTCAAAACGGTTTTCAAAGCATGGAAAATTTCAACACCCCATTGCAAACCTTCGCTGAAAGATTTTGCACCTACAGGCATAACCATAAATTCCTGAAAATCGATTTTGTTATCAGCGTGAGCACCACCATTCAAAATATTCATCATCGGAATAGGCAATGTTTTTGCATTGGTACCACCGATATATCTGTAAAGAGGTAAGTTCGCTTCCAAAGCAGCAGCTTTTGCAACAGCTAAACTTACCGCCAACATTGCATTAGCACCTAATTTACCTTTATTCTCTGTGCCATCTAGTTTAATCATCATGGCATCAATTCCTGTTTGATCGGTAACATCCCATCCAAGTAAGGCATCACTTAAAACAGTATTTACATTTTTTACAGCTTTCAAAACTCCTTTTCCGCCATACAATTTTTTATTATTGTCTCTTAACTCAACAGCTTCGTGAATACCTGTACTCGCTCCGCTTGGAACGGCAGCACGTCCTAATCTTTCATTCTCTGTCATGACATCTACTTCAATGGTAGGGTTTCCACGACTGTCTAAAATTTGTCTCGCATGGATGGATGCAATGTAACTCATGTGTTTAAATTTGATTGTTGATTATATAATGATTTAATTTTTTCAAATGCAAAGAAACAAACTTTGAAACTAGCTTCAAAATGAACATTATGTTGTCAGTTGTTTAAATATATTTTCAAGACTTTGATTCTCGCTATGTAATGAAATGATGTTCAGCTGATTTTGCAAACTGAATTCAAAAAGCTTTTTTCTCAAATTCTCGGGCGACATAGTTTCAATGACAAAACTATTATCAGCATAAGCAATTACATGTATGGCTTCTTCGATGCTTTTCAACATGTCTACATTGATGCTTTCTTTAAACTGAACCGTAACATGGTGTTTTCCCACGTCCCCTTTTTTTAAATGATTCAGGTTGTCATCGGCTACAATTTTTCCTTTGTTGATGATGATTACCCTGTCGCATAATGCCTCTACTTCCTGCATGATATGAGAAGAAAACAATACCGTTTTGTGTTCACCGAGTTTTTTAATGACTTCCCTGATTTCAATAATCTGATTGGGGTCAAGTCCGGTGGTAGGTTCATCCAGAATTAAAACTTCTGGGTCGTGGACTAATGTTGCAGCCAAACCAACACGTTGTTTATAACCCTTACTCAGTTGTCCTATTTTTTTATGTGATTCGGATTGTAACCCTACCAATTCAATTACTTCTTCTACTCTTTTTTGGGATGATTTTACTTTATGTATGCCTGCAATGAAACTCAAATATTCTCTTACATACATTTCTGTATAAAGTGGATTGGCCTCAGGCAAGTAACCAATTTTCGTTCTGGTAAGAATGTTTGTTGTTTCAACAGGAATGCCGCAAACGTCAATTTTGCCGCCGTCGGAAGCAAGATATCCTGTAATCATCTTCATGGTTGTGGATTTACCTGCACCGTTTGGTCCCAGAAAACCTACAATTTCATTTTTGTGAAGCGAAAATGAAATGCCATCTACAGCTCTTTGTGAGCCATAATTTTTGGAAAGATTTGAAACGGTTATAGACATCAGCGCTGATTAAAAAAATTATTGATGATCAATTGATGTTTAACCATAAAAGCAAAATACTTTATTTTGAAGGCGGTCTGTTGTTGCCACCACCTTGAGGTCTGTTTTGATTTCTTGGCTGTCCACCTTGCTGTGGTTTGTTTTGGTTTCTCTGTTGTCCGCCCTGTTGTGGCTGGTTTGGATTTCCACCTTGTCCTCCCGGCTGATCATTTCTTCTCTGTGGTTGTCCTTGTCTTTGTTGAGGTTGACCTTGCCTTTGTTGAGGTTGACCTTGCCTTTGTTGAGGTTGACCTTGTCTTTGCTGTCCTTCTCCTTGTTGAGGGTTTTGAGGCCTTTGACCTCCACCTTGATTTCTTTGTTGTTGACCACGCTCTTTGTCTCTGCGTTTGCGTGTGGTTTTTTCCAGACTTTTAAGACTGATTTGACCCACTAAATCTGCATATTCAGGTTCAACTTCTTTTGGTTTACCGGTAATGACTTCAGCCGTTTCTAGTTCTTCAGGTCTGATGCCTTGTCTGTTTTGGGCTTTGATATTTTTTACTGTCTCTAGCGTAAGCGGATATTGCTTGTTGCTGTCCGCCATTGTGTACCACATCAGATTTCTGAAAATATCTTTCTTAACCAAAAATGCACGTCCTTTTGCCAATTCAAGCATATCTGCATCGTTAGGGAAAAACTGCAAAGCATCCATATAAGTATCCAGTTCATAATTCAAACAGCATTTTAAACGACCACACTGACCGCTGAGCTTGGTTTGATTGATACTTAAATTCTGATATCTTGCTGCGTTTGTATTTACACTTTTGAAATCGGTAAGCCAGGTGCTGCAACATAATTCTCTTCCACAACTGCCAATTCCGCCCACTTTTCCTGCTTCTTGTCTGGCTCCAATCTGACGCATTTCCACTTTCACTTTAAACTCACCAGCATATAATTTAATTAACTCTCTAAAATCAACACGGTCGTCGGCAATGTAGAAATAAGTCGCTTTTCTGCCATCGGCTTGAATTTCGACTTCTGCCATTTTTAATTCTAAATTCAATTGTCTGGCTATCGCACGGCTGCGAATCAGCATATGTGCTTCTTTGGATTTCGATTCTTTTAATTTTTCAAGATCCTGATCAGTGGCACGACGCAATACTTTTTTAATATCCGGACTTTTTTCGTCGATATTATTCTTCTTCAATTGAAGTCTTACCAATTCACCTGTAAGATTTACCATGCCCACATCAAATCCATTGACGCCTTCAACGGCAATCATTTCACCTCTTCCATAATAGTGAAGAGTGGTATTTTTGAAATAATCTTTTCTGCTGCCATTGTTGAAAGAAACTTCAACAACTCTACAATTGCTTTCAGGATCACTGAAAGGTAAATTCGCCAACCAATCATGTACATTCATTCTGTTACAGCTTCCGCTGGCACAAGCACCATGACTTTGACAACCGCCTGGAGCTCCGTCTTTACCGGAACCGCAACTTCCACAACCCATATAAATTAATTAATAATATTCTAAAATAATTACTGAAAAAGGTATTTACCTATCAGGAAACCAAAATTACTGATTTGTTGCTAATTATATGATATATCTTAATCGTTAGTGCATGAAAAAGTATTTTGGCATTCCCATTTCGCTCAACATGGTATATTGCGGTATCTAATTCTTTTATTATCGCTTCCTGCTGATTTACGTTACAAAGCTTATTGAACCTGATCGCAAAATCATTGATGGCATTTTGTTTTTCGTTGTCTGTCAAAGATTTATCATCGGCATCAAGGCCTAAATAGCGAAGTCTGATGGCCTGTTCCAGCAAATGATTGAAATATCGGAGGAATTGCTTTTGTTTTTCTCTGCCCAATTTGCTTATTTCTTCAATCCATTTCACCTGTTCTGCAGGCCCTGTCTTAATAATAGTATTGAGCCAATCGCGAAGCTGCACCTCCCAGTTGTCTTCTTTATGTGCCATTTGTTCCAACGCTTCTCTGTAATTGCCTTCACACATCACAGCGATTTGCATGGCTTCATTTTCAGATAAATGCTCTCTTTCCACCAAAGCTGATTTGATATCATTGATAGTGAGCCTCGGGATTTTAATCAGCTGGGTACGTGATAAAATAGTAGGTAAGATGAGCTGGTCATTTTCAGCAACAAAAATAAAAATCGTATTTGGTGGCGGTTCTTCTATTATCTTAAGCAATTTGTTTCCCTCATTGCCAAGAAATTCTGGCAGCCACATAATTAGGAATTTGAATTCAGAGTTGAAACTTTTTAAACTTAAGGTTCTAATTATTTGATTGCACTCGTGGGAAGAAATATTGCCTTGTCTGTTTTCAGCTTTTATGTATTGTAACCATTCGTAAACATTGCAGTAGGGGTTAGATTTCAGAAATTCACGCCATTCTGTGATGAAATCAGAAGCTACAGGCTTGTCGCCAGATTTTTTTGTAATTGTGGGAAAAGAAAAATGAATATCAGGATTGATCATTCCGGCAGATCTGACGCAAGATGGACAAACACCACAAGAATCTGATTGAGGACCTATTTCTACTTCAGGGGCATCGCCAAAAAGTGAGCCTGCTCCTTGATTGGACTTTCCGTTTACTTTTTCGCAATTGATATATTGGGTAAATGCTCTTGCTAATGAAAGTGCGCCGGAGCCTTCTTTTCCTAAAAACAACAACGCATGTCCCAGCCTGTTTTGCAGGTACATATCAATCAGCTGTTGCTTAACTTCCGCTTGTCCTATTACATCTTTGAATTGCACTTGCGCAAGTTAAAATAAAATACCAAGAAGTTTAAAGGTATTGCGAAGATGATTACAGTTTTCCAGTAATTTCTTCACTCATCGGAGTAACACTACTTTCGAATTTGTACATCATTCTACCATTCTCATCAAGTAAAAACTTATTGAAATTCCATTTAATCTCAGCGTTGAGGACGCCATTTTTTTCTTTTTGGGTTAACCATTGATAAATTGGGGCCATGTCATCACCTTTTACAGAAATCTTGGCAGCCATTGGAAAACTCACCCCATAGTTCTTGGAACAAAAAGTTTTGATTTCGGTATTCGTTCCAGGTTCCTGACCTCCAAAGTTGTTGGCAGGGAAACCGATTACTACCAATTTGTCTTTATAGGTTTCATACAATTTTTCGAGGTCTTTGTATTGAGGTGTATAACCACATTCTGAAGCAGTATTTACAATAAGTATTTTCTTTCCTTTAAAAGAAGCGAAGTCGATCGTGCTGCCATCTAAAGCTTCCACTTTAAAGCCATGGATATTTTTTGTGGTGTCAGTTATCTCTGTGTTCATTTCGGTTGAAGTTGTAACGGTTTCATTTTGTTGGTTAGATGCGCAAGCCATCAAGCTTAAAGAAAGAGCCAATATCTTAATCATGTTTATTTTTTTTATGAATAACATTATTTCAACCCAAAAGTTTGAAATCTAAAAATTATTGTTTTTCATAACAACCGATATCCGTGCCGATTCCTGATTGTCGAGGTTGGTTATCAAGGTCTAAAGGAAATGAAGTATTGCCTCCATTGTCAATGGCAGGTGATGAAATTGCATTATTCATTCTAAAATCGTAATAATTTTTTACCACATCAATGCTGTCGAAAATAGGATCTTCATTTATTATGTTGGCATTTAATACCGCGTTATTGATGCCATTTGCAGATTTGTACAAACAATTATCAATAGAAACATTGAATAAATTACTACCTTCTTTGTTTACCATAACCTCATCATCTAGTATACCACCATCTCCCCAAAAAATACAATTGGAGAATGTTGCAGAAATATCATTGGTAATCAGATTGCTATTTTCATAACTGAAATTATTTACTTGCAAAACAGGGTTACGATGCAACATAAATATATTCGAATAAGCTGCAGCAGTGCAATTGGTAAAATGATATTCACCTCCATTGATGATATTTATATTATTTCCACAATTGGAAATTAAACTGTTGTCAACATTTACAAAACTGTTTTTGATAAGCAAGCCTGCATCAAAAGCATTATCTATTATACATTGGTGTATGCTTAATTTAGGATTTGCATTAATTGAAGGAGCAGATACAACAATAGCTTGGTTCGCATTTTTGATAATCGCAAAAGTCATTTCATTGTTACTGCTTGTTGGTCTAAAATAAATACCAGGCCAGCTCGCTGGTAAATCTTTGTAATCATTATCAAGTCTGTCTCCGTTAAAAATGACTTCATTGTTTTTTTCTCCGTTAATTTTCATGGTGCCATCAACTAAAATTGGGGCATCGGCATGCGTATATATTTTACATCCGGCATTGATGTTTAAAGTAGCAGTTGTGTCTATTTGAAGACTTCCTAAAATAACATAAGGCAAATCATTGGTCCACGTGACATTGCCATCAATAATTTGATTATTTATAAAATGTGCGTTTTGTCCATAAGCCTGAAGTTGTACAAATTTTTCATTGCCATTGTATTTTACACTGATACTATCTGAAATAATAAAAGGCAAATTATTACTGTTTGGATTTATCGTAACAGATACAAATACATAGATACTATCGTTTGCAGCGATTTCAATATTATTCAGTTGGTCTGTAGCGATACCATTTATATTTATGTTGAAAGCAGATTGAGAACCGCCCATTAATTTCACCTGAGATAAAAGTAATTTCTGGTTGTTGGTATTGAAGATTTTGAATGATTGAGTAATGGAACCTGTTGATACAAAAACTGTATCATATTTAATTGTGTCTGATGATATATATATAGTAGCTTCAGGACTTGTGATAAAACTTTCTTTTTTGCAAGAAGTTATGCTTACCAATAAAATCAAAATGAAAATGACAAATCTGTTCATGTTTCAAAAATAACTTTTTTAAGAACAAATATTTATTTTCATTTCACAGCTTGTGCAAGTGTGGCAATACTTAATTGTGTATTTGGAATTTGTAAAATGAGATTTCCACAAGCTTCTAATGTGGCGCCGGTTGTAATAACATCGTCTACAAGTAAAATATGTTTGCCTTCAATGGCTTTTTCATTTTCAATGAGAAAACTCTGATCTACAT
>CALCNY010000249.1 GCA_937897585.1 uncultured Chitinophagaceae bacterium
GCTTCTCCATCTTTCGTTGGCTTATTTCCCTGCCATCGCCATCTCCAACAGATCCAATTTTCAGCCGTGATAATTAAATAGCACAATAAAAAAACAAAATTTAGTGGGAGTTTCTTTTTGAAGAACTTATTTATAACTAATAGTAAGTTTATTACTAATAACAAATTAGCTGCTTCAAAAATGACATTAAAAACTACATTTATCATACCCACAAGATTACCATTCATTCTAAAAATTTCAAAGAGAAAAAAACACCTTTTTGATGTTGTTTTTCCCCTTTTTTAGAATTCGACAACAATGACCTTTGAATTGTTGAGTTTCAATCCTACTCTGTGAGAACGATTACCGGGACAGTTTCATGCTGTCCTGGTTTTTAAAAACTAGTAAAAGTTTGTGGTTTGGGTTTAATTGCAAAGCAGACTGAGTTGATTTTCCAATCTGACTAGTCTCGGAATAAGGCGGCCATACCGCCTTATTTTTGTTTTATAATGGGCAATTGTATTATTAAAGAGTGATGCATCGTAAAAACACTATATAAAATCGGGTATTAACACGTGTGATTATTTAAAAAATTCTTAAGAGATTGCACTTAATTTCAGGAACCCCCTAAACCAATACCTGAAAAACTTTAACATCAACCAATCATGGAAGAAACAAAAGAACCCATTAGAGTAATTATCGCCGACGATCATGTACTTTACCGAGCAGGCGTTAAAACCTCTTTAAGCACTAAGAACGACATTAAAGTAATAGCTGAAGCCGACAACGGTATGCATTTGCTCAATTTGATAAAAAACATTGAAGTAGATGTTATCCTTCTTGATATACAAATGCCAATAATGGACGGCATCGCCACTTTACCTGAAATCAAAAAAATATCTCCTAATACTAAAGTCATCATGCTTACCATGGTAGATGATAATAGTATGATCACCAAATTAATGGAGCTTGGAGCCAATAGCTATTTAACCAAAACCAGCGACAGCGAAATCATTTATGAGGCCATAAAAACTTGTTACGAACAGGAATTCTATTTCAATTCCATGACCAACAAAGCTTTGTTGAGCAACCTCAGACAAAGAAATCCGCCTACTCCACAACAATTGACACCTGAAGAAGCACAACTCAATGATAAAGAAACAACCATTCTTAGATTGATGTGCGAAGAAAAAAGCACTAAAGAAATCGCAGAATTAGTTGACCTGAGTCCGAGAACTGTTGAAGCCATCCGCGACCGACTAAAAGTAAAAACAGGTTCAAAAACAACTACCGGCTTAATCATGTACGCAGTTAAGCACAAAATCATCGAAGAATTCTAAACACATTTTTTTAATTTATAAAAATAATCCTCGGCTTTGTCGGGGATTATTTATTTTACAGCATGACATTTATAAATTTCAACGGTAAGATATTGGAAAACCACACTCCTGTGATTCAAGCTGGCAATCGTGGTTTGCGTTATGGAGATGGATTGTTTGAAACCATGAAATACCATAATGGTAACCTTATACTTGTTGATGAGCATTTATCGAGATTATGGTCTGGCATGAAACTTTTGCAATTTGATTTACCGAAATTATTTACACCAGACAAAATTGAAGAACAGATTTTACAGCTGATTCAAAAAAACAAATTGCATAGTGCCAGAATTCGACTTACCATTATCAGAGACAATGGCGGCCTACATGACCCTGAATCACACACACCACATTACCTTATAGAAACATGGCCACTACCTGAAAGCAATGGTGTGCTAAATGAAAACGGATTGGATTGTTGCCTTTACCATGATGCTTTAAAAACAGCTGACCTGTTCAGCAATTCTAAACACAATAATTTTCTCCCCTATTTCATGGGTGCGCTTCATGCAAAAAAAGAAAAATGCAATGATGCTATCATTTTAAATCAACACCATCGTATTTGTGATAGTACCATTGCCAATGTGTTTTTGATCAAAGACGATGTGGTTTATACACCATCTTTAACTGAAGGTTGTATTGCCGGAGTTATGCGTTCATTTGTAATCACTGCATTAAAGAAAAACAATACTTCAATAGTTGAAAAGGAAATTTCTATTGAAGATTTATTAAATGCAGACGAAGTATTTTTGACCAATTCGATTTACAATATGAGATGGGTGAAAGGAATTGAAAGAAGCAATTATTCTAATTCCAAAATAAGAGAAATATATTATCAACTGTTACAAACATATGGAGATGTTTTTTGTTGATTATTACTACCTAGGCAAGGTATTAATGCCTTGCCTAGGTAGTAATAATCAACACATTTAAAATTCTTTTTTAATTATAAATATGAGTTCCCCAATAAACATTTTTTGGTTCAGAAGAGATTTAAGGCTTGAAGATAATGCCGGATTGTTTCATGCATTAAATTCAGGATTACCTGTATTACCCATTTTTATTTTTGATAAAACCATTCTAGAAAAGCTGTCAGACAAAAATGACAGAAGGGTTACATTCATTCATCATTCATTAATGAGTATCCAGCATGCGCTTCTGAAAACCGGCAGCAGCTTGCACGTAATACATGACACTCCTGAAAATGCTTTTAAAGAATTGACTACCACTTATCAAATTTCAAATGTATTTACCAATCATGATTATGAAGGTTATGGCATAGAGCGAGATCATAACATTACTGCATTACTGAAAACCAAAGGAATTGAATTTCACACATATAAAGACCAGGTGATTTTTGAAAAAGGAGAAGTAATAAAAGATGATGGTACCCCTTACACTGTATTCACTCCATATAGTAGAAAATGGAAAGCTAAATTGTTATCTCATCCAATACAAACTTTCAATACAAAAAAAGAATTTCATCAATTTATACAAACAAAGGAAATTAAAATTCCGTCGCTTTCTGAAATTGGATTTACAGATACCGGTGAAGCTTTTCCAACTGATCTATTAGATGAAACTATTGTTTCACATTACGCTCAAAACAGAGATACACCTTCTATCAATGGCACATCCAAACTGGGCGTGCACTTGCGATTTGGCACCATTAGTATTCGTGAGTTGGTACTTAAAGCTGCTCCATTATCAGAAACTTATCTCAACGAATTAATCTGGAGAGATTTTTATCACATGATTGTTTGGCATTTTCCTCATGTCAATAAACACCAGTCTTTCAGACCCGCATATGATGCGATTGAATGGCGCAATAACGAAACTGAATTTGAAAAATGGTGTATTGGTGAAACAGGCTACCCCATTGTTGATGCGGGCATGAGAGAGTTGAATACAACAGGTTTTATGCACAACAGAGTGCGAATGATAGTCGCTTCTTTTTTATGTAAACATTTGCTTATAGACTGGAAATGGGGTGAAGCCTATTTCGCACAGAAACTGCTTGATTTCGATTTTGCTGCCAACAATGGTGGATGGCAATGGGCAGCTGGGAGTGGCTGTGACGCAGCACCTTATTTCAGAATCTTCAACCCATATTTACAAACAAAAAAGTTTGACCCTGAATTAAAATACATAAAGAAATGGGTTCCAGAATTTCAAGAGTTCGGATATGCTAAGCCGATAGTAGATCATGAATTCGCCAGAAAAAGATGTCTCGAAGTATATGGAAAAGCTTTGAAAAAATAAATTAGTCAACAAAAAAATAGTCCTCGCTTTTTGTTGTCATATCAACATTAAAAACTTCAAGCATTTTTAATACAGCTTCTCTTCCTTTTGAACCAAGTGTTTTAGAATAATCATTTACGTACAGTTCGATATGCTGGTGCATGACGGCATCACTCATTTCCTGAGAATTATTTCTGATATAATCATTTAATTCAGGATATATCGAGTATGCATAAACGATACTTTTTTGAATAAGACGGGTAATTTTTTGCTGAATTGATTTTTCAATATCTCTTCGAATAACAATTCCGCCTAAAGGAATGGGATCATTTGTTGTTCTCTCCCAATAATCACCCAAATCAACTATTTTGTGCAATCCTTTTTTATGATAAGTAAATCGGTTTTCATGGATGATGACGCCCAATCCTTTTCCTTGTTGTACAAATGCTTCAATCTCATCATAACGCAGAAAGACTTTATTTTTTGCGTTTGGATAAGCCATAGAAAATAAAAAATGAGCAGTCGTATTTTCACCTGGGATGGCAATGATTTCGTGATTCACATCAACGTGATTTTTTTTCTCTTTCGAAATCAACAATGGCCCAACGCCCGTTCCCAAAGCGCTTCCGCTGTCAAGGATTATGTAACCGTTTATAATCTTGTGATAAACACCATAGCTTATTTTGGAAACATCATATCGATTTGAAATGGCATTATTATTAAGCGTTTCTACATCCTCTAAAAACACTTTGAAGTCAATCCCTTCTGTATCTATTTTATGATTTACCAAGGCATCAAAAATAAATGTATCATTAGGGCATGGTGAAAAAGCTAGAGTAAATAACATGATTCCAGTTTATTTTTTAAGCGATGAGTAGATGTCATTGAGTAATTGATTGGAAGATTGAATAGCTTCTTTGA
>CALCNY010000250.1 GCA_937897585.1 uncultured Chitinophagaceae bacterium
CTCTATTCTCTGCGGTAAAAAAATTCGTGAATTCGTGGTTAAACTAAAATCCCCGAAGGAGATCACACATTTTTGTGTTACGATTTCAAGCTATCCCTTAAATTGCACTCACATAATTCCACATCATGGTTAAAAATTTTCTTAACGACCGTCCTACAAAAGTTTTCACATTCATGGCGGCATTTTTTGTAGCGAACGCGCTAATTGCTGAATGTATTGGCGGCAAAATATTTTCACTCGAAAAGTTACTAGGCATTGATCCTGTAAATTTTACTTTATTTGGTGAAACAGGACTCTCCTTCTCTTTAACTTGTGGCGTTTTGTTATGGCCACTAGAATTCATTATGACAGACATCGTAAATGAATACTATGGACCAAAAGCAGTAAGAAGAATTTCTTTCATTGCAGTAGGTTTGATTTCCTATGCATTTGTGATGTTTTATTTGGCCATTCACACAACGCCTCCTGAATGGTGGGTTAGTTCAAATACAAATAAAGGTATCCCAAATATGCAAGATGCGTTCTCGGGAATTTTTGGACAAGGTATGTGGATTATTATTGGAAGTTTGATGGCATTCTTGGTGAGTCAAATTGTTGACGTTACCGTATTTCACAAAATCAAAAAATCTACTGGCGATAAATGGATTTGGATGAGAGCAACAGGCTCTACTTTAGTTTCTCAATTGGTTGACAGCTTTATCGTTTTATTCATTGCTTTTAAATTAGGAAACAACTGGAGCTGGCAGAAAGTACTGGCGATTTGTTTGATGAATTACATGTATAAATTCACTATGGCCATTATCTTGACACCATTAATTTATTTCATAGAAAAACGTATTGAAAACTATGTGGGAAAAGACACCGCTCATAAAATGAAAAGAGTTGCTATGGGACAGGAAGAAGATGCGTTTATGAATATTCCGACAGCGGGTTAGAATAATGTTTGTTGTTTGGGGTTTGGGGTTCTTTGTTCAAAAGGTTCAGTAGGTTCAAAATGTTCAATAGGTTTTGGAACGCTAAATAAACTTTTTGAACCTATTGATCATATTAAACCTTTGAAACAATTCTTTATTTTTGCGGCATTGTTGAAATTTTTTACAAAAATAAATCATGAAAAAACTATTATTATCTCTAACGGCAACTGTCTTTTTAATCTCTTGTTCTCAAAAGAAAGACAATTCAATGTCTCTGGAAAACATGGAATGGATTGATCTTTCTTATGCTTTTGATACCACCACTCTATACTGGCCAAACAATGTAAAAAGCTTCGAACATACTACAGATGCTGAAGGAATCACACCTTTAGGATTTTTCTATTCTTCTTACAGTATTTGTACTCCTGAACATGGCGGCACTCATTTAGATGCACCTATACACTTCGCTGCTAATAAACTAACTGTTGATCAAATCCCCATGAGCAGTTTAACTGGCAATGCTGTTGTGATTGATGTTTCTAAAAATGCATTGGCTAACCGCGACTATCAGGTAAGCATAGCCGATATTGAAAACTGGGAAAAAGAAAATGGACAAATCCCTGAAAACACAATTGTTATTTTTAAAACAGGATATGGTCAGTATTATCCAAACAGAGAAAAATATTTCGGAACCGCATTAAAAGGAGTTGAAGCCATTCCACTATTACATTTCCCCGGCATAGACCCTGCAACAACAAAATGGCTGGTCGAAAACAGAAAGATTAAAGCTATGGGCTTAGATACACCAAGCATGGATTACGGACAATCAAAAGATTTCAAAACACATCAGATTCTTTTAGGCGCTAACAAACCCGGATTTGAAAATGTGGCCAATCTTGACAAATTACCTGCTAAAGACATTTACATCGTTGCATTGCCTATGAAAATTGGAAAAGGAAGTGGAGCACCGTTGAGGATTGTGGCGGGAATCAAAAACAAATAATAGTTCAACAGGTTTAAAAGGTTCAATAAGTTTAATAGGTTGTCTCCGACTAAAAAAACTGATTGAACCTTTTGAACTTATTGAACCTTTTAAACAAAAATATCATGAAAATCTTCTTCTTTATCTCAACTCTCTTTATAACTGCATCCTCCAACGCTCAAATAACCTACGTTGCCAATCTCAAAAAAGTTGAAACAATCGTTACTGAAAATGCAAGTTTTTTAAATGATTGCTACAAACGTTTTCATGAATTTCCTGAGCTAAGTACTAAGGAAGTATATACCGCGGCTTTCTTAAAAAGCACCATAAAATCTTATGGCTATTCAATTGTAGATTCATTGGGATATCAGAGTTTTGCTGCCATTTTAAAAAATGGTAATGGACCTGTTATCATGTACAGAACAGATATGGATGGACTTCCCGTAAAAGAAGAAACCTCCCTCCCATTTGCCAGTGATGCAATTGAAATAAAAGACTATGAAACCTATCCCGTGATGCATGCTTGCGGTCACGATATACACATGAGCTCATGGTTAGGATTAGCAAAAGTGATGTCGCAAATGAAAAACGAATGGAAAGGAACTATTATTTTTTTAGCACAATCAGCAGAAGAAACTGCACAAGGTGCCAAGAAAATTATTATCTCTGATAATTACAAATTACTACCCAAAGCCACCTACCAGTTAGCCATACACGATCATGCCGAATTACAAGTGGGAGAAGCAGGCTTTTGTGATGAATACGAAATGGCTGCTGTAGATATGATGAACATTACTATTTACGGCAAAGGCGGACATGGTGCTGCGCCACAAAGATGTATAGATCCTGTAGTATTAGCCGCACAATACATCACAGAAATCCAAACCATCATCAGCAGAAATCTACCTCCAATCGAACCAGGTGTGATTACGGTTGGCGCCATCAACGGCGGTACTATTGGCAATGTGATTCCCAATCAGGTGGTGCTAAAATTAACCATTCGAACTTTCAGTAAAGAAAGTCGCGATATTATCATGAAGCGATTAAAAGAAATCGGTGATAATTTGGCCAAAGCAGCTGGATTACCAGAGACCATGTTGCCCAAATACGATTTGCTCGACATGAGCATTCCTGCTGTTTACAACAATCCTGAACTAGGGAAATTATTGAAAGATTGTTTTAATAAATACATAGGTTCAGCATCTGTGGTAAAAATAAAACCCATGATGATTGGTGAAGATTTCAGCGTTTATGGGCAACAGTCAGACAGCATTCCCTCTTACATTTTATGGATGGGCACATTGTCTAAAGAAAGAAAAGAAAAATCACTACAAAACAATACCGAAATCCCAGCCTTACATACTTCCAAATTTGCACCTGATTATGAGCAATGTATTCCTATGAATGTGATCATGATGAGCGCTGCGATGCTGGAATTATTTAATAAAGGAAGTAAATAAGCTGGATAAAAAATAATACGAGGTTGAATAGTAATATCCATTTAGGAACAGACATTTCTTTTTTGAAAAAATAGATAATCAAACTGCTCAACAAAAAGATAAAATTGAAAAGGACAGCTCCGTAACCCAAGATAATTAAAGTACTTTCCAAAGGTTGAAAACCTAAAACATTGGGATTTTTCCCTGCTTTATCTGAATTAATTTCTATGTATCGAAAAATGACTGAGGATATAAAGCAGCAATTACAAATGAATATTATTTTAGCAAAAAAGCGCATTAGATAGTATTGGAGTTTGAATTCTTTCCCGGCAACATCGGTACAAATGAAAAATCACTAAACACTTCCTCTTCACAACTGCCATTTTCTTTTTTGGTGATGCGATACATTTTATGATGCTCATCTTCTGCAAGCGGAACTACCATTATACCTCCAGGTTTCAATTGTTCAATCAATTTGGGTGGAATAAATGGAGCTCCACAAGTAATGATGATTTTATCAAATGGCTCATAGCTAGGTAACCCTTTGAACCCATCATCATAAAAAAACTTGAGTCCCATTTCGGGATATTTTTTTCTTAAATTAAACTTCTTTGTTTTATCATATAATGCTCTTTGTCTTTCAATAGAAAAAACACGAGCTCCCATTTCTGCGAGAATTGTAGCCTGATACATGCTACCTGTTCCTATTTCAAGAACTTTATCATGACGATTTACCTTCAATAATTGCGATTGAAAGGCAACGGTATAAGGCTGGGAAATGGTTTGTTGGGCAGCAATAGGAAATGCACGGTCTTCATACGCTATGTTTTCAAATTCCTTATCGAAGAAAAAATGTCGTGGTACTTCCATCATGGCACGAAGCACATTTTCATCTGTAATTCCTTTTTCACGAATACTTTCGACAAGCGATTTTCTCATGCTTTTGTGCCTGAGTGTATCTTCATGAGCGGAACTTTCATTTTTCTCCTCACCTAAAAACAATTCTATCCTCATTTTAATTTCAATTCATTTATGATACGATCAATTTTTTCATCCAGCATTTTTTCGGCTCCGTCAAATGCTGCAGCATTGGTAATTTTTGTGTTCACACTGAAATAGAATTTTATCTTAGGTTCTGTTCCACTTGGACGAGCAGAAATTTTAGAACCATCTTCCAGTTCAAATTG
>CALCNY010000251.1 GCA_937897585.1 uncultured Chitinophagaceae bacterium
GTAAAATAACTATTTTTAGTAGCTTGTTCGATAAGCGCAAGCTAAAAACTATATTCACTAACATTAAATTCTATTAAAATGTCAAAAATGATCACAGCTTATTGCATGAAAACAAAAGAAAAAAATGTTCCAATGCAAGATGCAGTAATAACAAAAACAGCCCGTGGCGGATATATGGCACAAGGCAATGATGGAAAAGGTAACAAAATGACAACTATGCTAGGAGAAGCAGCAGCTTTGGAAGCAGTAAAAAATGGAGTTGCCAAAAAATCTTGGTAATCTAAAAAAAATATTTTTCAGGCCGTTTAGCGATAAGCGGCTTTTTTCTTTTTGCTCAATTCTAAAACAGGATTATATTATTTTTCATCAGGAGATATGAAGTATACATTTCTATTTTTTGGATTATTATTGAATTATATTGCTGTTGGTCAATACACAGTTAATGGTAATGCCACGCAAGATAACTGCCATTGTTATACTCTAACACAAACTTTCAATGATCAGCATGGTTCAGTTTGGAACAATACTAAAATAGACTTATCACAATCCTTCGATTTTACGTTTCAAGTTTTTCTGGGATGTTCTGACTTTAATGGCGCTGATGGTATTGCGTTTGTATTGCAACCCATCAGTACAATTGTAGGAACAGGAGGTGGCGGAATGGGTTATCAAGGTATAACGCCTTCAGTAGGCGTTACTTTAGATACTTATCAAAATTCAAGTCCGGATAATGATCCTTATTACGATCATATTGCCATTCAAACCAATGGAGATATCGATCATCTTTCTGCAAATACTTTAACACCATTAGCCCAAATATCAGCAACAAACCCTAATGTCGAAGATTGTCAGAACCATACACTTAGAATTGTTTGGAATGCTGTTACAAAAAACATGGCAGTATTTTTCGACAATCAACCAAGAGTAAATGCTACTAATGATATTGTAGCAAATGTTTTTGGAGGTAATAATCTAGTGTATTGGGGATTTACAGGAGCGACAGGCGGATTAAGTAATCTTCAAAAATTTTGTACTCAATTAAGTCCATCCTTTCATTTTTTACCTAATCAGAAAAAATGTGTTAACGAGCCCATTACATTTTATGACTCTACAGTAAGTTTTACTGATCCAGTAACTCGTGTTTGGAATTTTGGAGATGGATCTCCTGTGGTAACAAATGTTGTAAACCCCGTTCATACTTATTCAGCGGGAGGAGATTATACGGTAATCTTGACAGTTACTAGTTTGGATGGTTGTCAAGAAGTTTTCACACAACCTGTACATATTGGTTCTAAACCAGTGGCAGGCTTTACAACATCTGGTTCTTGCTTGAATACACCTGTATTGTTTACAGACACTTCACATGTATCTGTAGGAACGATCAATACTTGGTTCTGGGAACTTGATAATTTAGGTATCACTTCAACCAATCCAAATACTTTTACTACTTATAGTACCCCAGGCATTAAGCATATCAAATTTTTTGTAAAGACTTTGGAAGGTTGTGCTTCGGATACACTTTACCGTGACATTGCTATTTCTGATCGACCACAAGTTGCTTTTACATTTACAGATTCGGTTTGTTTGGGAACTCCAACTTATTTCCATGACATGTCTACTACCAGCTTTGGTGGCGTCAATTATTGGCAATGGAATTATAGTGACAGCGCCTTCCCTGCAACAGCACAAAATCCATCTCATGTTTTTACAGCTGCAGGTCCTCATAATGTAACTCTTACTAGTTCTAATTCAGGAAGCACTGCTTGTGCCGGAACGGCAGTAACACACACTGTTTTTGTTGCAGATAAACCTGTTGCCGATATGAGAGATACCATAGCTTGTGAAAGACAATCTATTCAGTTATTAGATTCTTCATATTCCAATGATGGATTGGCTATAACTCAATGCTGGTGGGATTTAGGCAATGGACAATTTTCAAATCAATGCAATCCAAGAGTTACATACTCTACGCCTGGTCCCAAAACAATAAAACATGTAGTTTACAATTCAAGAGGTTGTAAATCAGATACTGCTGTTTTTACCTTAACGGTGGCAGATAAACCAATTGTAAAATTTGGATTCAGCGCTCCGATTTGCAATGACAGCAGTTTGCATTTCACAGATACTTCTAGAGTAACAATAGGAAATGTCAATCAGTGGAATTGGATTTACAACAACTCAACTTTTAGTACACTACAAAATACAACAGGATATTTTCCATTCGGTAACAATCAGGTTGGATCGTCTGTTACTAGCAATCTTGGATGTTTCAGCGATACGGTTTACAAGTCGTTTAAATTGATTAGAAATCCTGTAGTTGAAATGCATTTCAATGATACCTGTAAATATTCACCTGTAAGATTTACAGCTAATGAAACTTCAACTAATATTGGTATCAACCAATGGCAATGGTATTTTGGCAATAGTCAGAATGCAACTGGAAATCCTGTTACCAATACTTACACAGCCAATGGTCAATATAACATTACTTTATACGCCACTTCTATTGAAGGTTGTAAAGACACGGCAACGGATGTAATTAATATTTACGGAACAGACGCGAATGCTGGTGCTGATATAAGGGCAGGAGATAATCAACCTATTCAATTAAATGCAACTGGTGGAATCAGTTATCAGTGGACACCTTCAACAGGATTAAGTTCTTCAACTATTCCAAATCCAATTTGTACTCATTCACAACCTGGTGATTACACCTATTATCTTGAAGCATTTACACCAGGAGGTTGCGAAAGTTATGACACAATTGTTATTAAAGTTTTCAAAGGACCAGACCCTTATGTGCCTTCAATTTTTACACCCAATAATGATCACACAAATGATATTCTAAAACCATTTTTAGTTGGGATTACAAAGTTTGAATATTTTGCTGTTTATAATAGATATGGTCAACAGATTTTTTATACAACGAGCACAAACAAAGGTTGGGATGGAAAATATATGGGTAAAGAACAACCTCAAGGAACTTTTGTATGGATTCTTAAAGCAACTACATGGAACAGTATTGGTGGCGTTCCAAAAGTGTTTCAAGGTACTGTTTTGCTAGTAAGATAAATTATCCTGCTTTTACATGATTGTACATTCTGGTCAGAAATTCATGAATGTCTGACATCGATTTGATATTTTCCACAATCAAAATTCCGTTTTTACCAACTTGCTTTAGTCTTGCTTTATTGGTGCCTGTTTGTAAGAAAAGTAAGATGCGGTTAAAGGTTTCACTTTGGAAATAAGGAGATTCAGGATTGCCTACAAAGAAGCATTTCATGTTTTCATTTTTCAGAAACAATTTTTCAAAACCTAATTCTACTGCAATTTTTCTGCAACGTACGGTTGTGAATAAATCTTCAGCGGCAGGAGGTATGGGGCCAAATCTATCTGTAAGTTCATTATGGAATTCAATAAGATCCTCTTCAGTTTCGCAATTATCTAATCTTGAATACAGACTCAATCTTTCACTGATGCTTTCTACATAATCATCAGGTATCAATATTTCAAGATCAGTATCAAATGTACAGTCTTTAACAAAATCATCTTGTTGACTGATTTCTTGTTTGAATAATTCTTTGAACTGAGTTCGTTTTAATTCACGTATCGCTTCATCCAAAATTTTCTGATACATTTCAAAACCAATTTCTGAAATGAAGCCACTTTGTTCACCACCTAATAAATTTCCTGCGCCTCTGATATCTAAGTCACGCATAGCAATTTGAAAACCACTTCCTAAATCACTGTATTGTTCTAATGTATTCAAGCGTTTACGGCTGTCCGGTGGCAACGTGCTCATGGGTGGAGCCAACAAATAACAAAATGCTTTTTTATTGCTTCTGCCCACACGACCACGCAATTGATGCAAATCGCTTAATCCAAATTGATGGGCATTGTTTACGATGATGGTGTTTACATTAGGAATGTCTACGCCACTTTCTACAATGTTGGTACAAACCAGCACATCATATTTTTTATCCATGAAGTCGAGAATGGTATCTTCCAACTGATCGCCTTCCATTTGTCCATGAGCAAAGGCGATGCTGATATCAGGACACAATCCTTGAATAAAACTTTTCATCTCCGCCAATCCATTCACTCTGTTGTGAATGAAAAAAACCTGTCCGCCTCTTTCTGTTTCATAATAAATGATATCACGAATATTATCTTCGTTAAAAACAGTTACTTCAGTTTGTATAGGTTGACGGTTTGGAGGCGGTGTATTGATGATACTTAAGTCTCTTGCTCCCATCAAACTAAATTGCAAAGTTCTTGGTATAGGCGTTGCCGTTAGTGTCAGCGAATCAACAGTTGTTCTGATTTGTTTTAATTTCTCTTTTGCACTAACTCCAAATTTCTGTTCCTCATCAATGATCATCACACCCAAATCTTTGAACTTAACATCTTTACTCAGAATCGAGTGTGTTCCGATAATCACATCTATTTTTCCTTCCTCGAGTTTCTTTAAAGTTTCTTTTTTTTCTTTTGCAGATTTGAACCTGTTTATGAAATCAACAGTAACTGGAAAGTCTTTTAATCTTTCTTTGAATGTTTTATAATGCTGATAAGCTAAGATAGTTGTAGGAACGAGAACTGCAGCTTGTTTACCATCACAGCATGATTTGAAAGCTGCTCTTACTGCTACTTCTGTTTTCCCAAATCCTACATCACCACAGACTAGTCGGTCCATTGGTGAATCTTTTTCCATGTCGCGTTTTACATCTTCAGAAGCTTTTGCCTGATCAGGAGTATCTTCATAAATAAAGCTCGCTTCTAATTCAGTTTGCATGTAATTGTCGGGCGAATGAGAAAATCCCTGTTGACTTTTTCTTTGTGCATACAATTGAATCAAATCTGTTGCAATATCTTTTACCTGCTTCTTGGTTTTTTCTTTCAGTTTGGTCCATACATCACTTCCCAGTTTATTCATTTTAGGAATGGAACCTTCTTTACCGCTGTATTTGCTGATTTTGTGAAGCGATGAAATGTTTACGTACAACAAATCGCCATCTTTGTATTGTATTCTAACGGCTTCCTGTAAACGCCCATTGGCTTCAATTTTCTGTAATCCACTGTAAACACCAACACCATGATCAATATGCGAAACATAATCTCCGGGTTGTAATTCTCTAAGCGTTTTTAAGGTAAGGGCTTTGTTTTTACTGAAAGCTTGTTTTACCTTGTATTTGTGGTAACGTTGGAAAACTTGGTGATCAGTATAACAAACCACTTGGTTGTCTTTATCAAAAAATCCTTCATGAATGGAAACAGGAATCGGAGTAACTTGAATCTCAGCTTTTAAATCAGTGAAGATAACATGCAGCCTTTCCAGCTGTTTTGGATTTTCAGCAAAAATGAAAATATTATATTTCGACTTTTCAAATTCCTGTAAGTTTTTAATCAGTAAATCAAACTGACGATTAAATGCAGGCTGGGCTTCCGTTTTGAATTCAATATGAATAATAGGAGAGC
>CALCNY010000252.1 GCA_937897585.1 uncultured Chitinophagaceae bacterium
CTTTTAACTATCTCGGGACTGTTATTCAGACCAGTTTTAAATATGATACGCACAGCAATTATTTAACCACACTGGGCACTAAAAATGGATATCAGCATATTTGGAAAGAAGCCTCTGCTTTACACTCTAATCCATTTGCTCAGTTTACGTTTTTGAATCAAAGAACGTTTTATACCATTTCAACTTTATCAACAGATTCGTTGGATATATTTTTTACCAGAACTGGAGCCAATGATCCGAATTTTAATTTAAGAAGAGATCCATCTTATATTTTAAGAGCTACAAATAAAAACCAAACTTTTATTAATGTGATTGAGCCTCATGGAAGCTTTAATCCTGTCAGTGAAATTGCCGTGAATTCTAAATCTTCAATTATAGCCATAGAAAGAATACAAGATGACAATGAATTGACTGAAGTGAGAATAAAGTGCAAAGAAGGTGTTATACAAATCATACAAAAAAATAATGATGTCAAATCTGAATACATAAAAGTTATTTCTGATAGTGGTATTGGTAAACAATTGAGATGGTCGGGATCTTATTATGTTTCTTTTAATGATCAAAAACTACAATAAACAATAAAAACAATTAGTTATGTCAACAACGGAAACAATGGAAATTACAACATTGCCCTTTACAGACAGTTCGGCAATCGAATGGAAACAAATGGCGGAAGGTGTTTCAAGGAAAATTTTATGTTATGATAAAAACATGATGATGGTTCGTGTTGCTTTTGAAACCGGAGGTATCGGAGCATTACATCAACATCCTCATATTCAAATGTCTTTAATAGAAAGTGGTCAATTTCAAGTTGAAATAGACGGAGTGAAAAAAATACTAAACGCAGGCGATGTATTCTATGTACATTCCAATTTAATACATGGAGTTGTTTGTCTTGAAAAAGGTGTTTTGGTAGACATGTTCAATCCTATGCGTGAAGATTTCGTTTTGTAGAAATTGAATTATAGGATTTATTTAGATTAGAATTTTAGGTCATCAGTCAAAATTAATATCAATGAAAAAATCATTACTTATTTGCTTAGTTGCAATGATGAGTATCTTGTGTAAAGCACAAACAACTTATTATTGGATTGGCGGCACTGGCGCAACAAGCACAGTGAGCTTCACATCAACTTCATCTTCTAGCCCAAAATGGAATACTGCATTAAATGGTTCTGGAACCAATAGAACAGTAGTAGACCCGGCAGACGTTCTAATCATAGACGGTACGAATGTAGGTGGTGCAACTCCAACAACTGGTGCAGTAACGGCAACTTGTGGCAGTACAAATTTTGGACAGTTGATTTTAAGAAACGGTGCAAGTCTTACACTGTTAAGACCATCAACCGGAACTGGAACAATAACAATAAATGGTGATGCTACTGCCACCGAAGATTTATTGATAAATGCGGGTTGTACGCTGACAATAGGTGTTCCAGATTCAATAGTAACTACTTCAGGTAATAATTTATTATTGTCTGCTACAGCTACAGGTAAAGTATCAGGGACTTTATTTTTGAACAGAGGCGCTTGTCGTGTTACAGCTTCTAACCCTGCAGTAGGTGGTTCTTTATTTTTTGAAAGTGGTTCTATTTGCAAAGCAAATACAGAGATTACTTATTATCCTTTTGGATCTAGTTCGGGTGTAGCCAATGCAGTTGTTTTTAAGAATGGCTCTAAGTTGGTTTATATGGGAGGAAATTGTCCATTTACAACATCATCAACTTTTATGCCTGTAGTGTTTCAAACAGGAAGCACTTTTAGAATTGAAACAGCAGTTCCAGGTGCAACTGTAACTAGCTCTAATTTATTTTCCAACAAAAGATTTTCTAACATAGAAATAGGGAACAATCAGTCTGTAACAGGAGATTTCTTTTATAATGTTGATGATCTCACCATTGATGCCGGTTCTACTTTTTATTTAAAAGGTTCAGGAGCTACACCAGTTTCAGGCAACATTATTAATAATGGAACTTTTGGGGCTGTCGCTGGATTTACTTCTTGCAATTTATTGATGAAAGGTATTACACCACAATCAATTGGTGGAACAGGTACTTTTGTAACATTGGGTTCGCTTTCTGTTGGAGCAGCATCAGATGTAACAGTCAATTCCAATCTTGTATTGAATGGATCTAGTAATTGCTTAATCAATGGCAAGATAAATTTTACTACACATTCGATTTCTGGTACAGCAACACTTCAAACAAAAGCGGCAGCAACCGTTACTACAAATGTTTCTGCGGCTACAATTGGTAGTTATACTATCACATTGGATCCCGCAGTTTATAATGGTACTACCAATAATGCAGGTGTTTATTATGGGTTGTTGGTAAGTGGCAACGGTATTCCTGCAAACAGTTTTATCATTGGCACAAGCAGCTCTTCAAGTACGATTACAATTTCAAATACTTTGACTGCAGTTCCTACTGCTGTTACTATTTCAGGAGGCATTCCAGAATTAAGAACTGCTAATGTTAATGGTATTGATGGAAGTATTAACGGAATGGCGGCGTTATCTATTTCAACTGCTACAGATTTTGTGTATGATGCACCAACTTCAAATCCTTTCAGTACTATTTCATTAGGTACAATGAGAAATGTTACTTTCAATGCATCAGTTACGACTAACAGAACTGCGTTGATTGATAGTGTACTTACTGTAAATGCAGGCGTTTTGTCTATTAGACCAACAGACACCATCAGAATCAAAAATGGAAAAAGTATTGGAGGCGCTCCTTTTAATAATTCAAAATATATTGCTACGATTTCAAATACAACTAGTACGGGTACACTAAGAATTGATCTTGTGAATTCAAATATATTATTCCCAATTGGCAGCAGTGCTCATTATCTACCTGTTACCATGACGCCTGTATCTGTTTCAAATTTAACTGCCAATGTTTTCGAGGGCATTACTACTAATGGCTCAATAACCGGAACTCCTGTAACAGGAACCGATTTACTGGCGCTTGTAAATGCATCATGGAGATTAGGTAGAACTTCAGGTTCGGGTGATTTGGTATTGAACTTCAAATGGGATCAGTCTTTAGAAGGCTCTTTATTTTCAACCCAGGCCAATTCAAGAATTGGTGTCATTCAAAACTCTGGAACTGCTTGGGGCACCCCATTTGGAACTGGTGATAATGTAACCAATAGTGCTGATGCAACTGCTACATCTGTAGGGTATTTCGGAATCGGTTCACAACCTTTGATGACTCCTTTTTCTTTCAATGCTATTGCACCAAAAACATATGGTGATGCTGATTTTAATACAGGTGTAACGAGTTTAAATACCACTCAGCCAGTTGTATATACTAGTTCAAATACTGCAGTAGCTACTATATCGTCAACAGGTTTAGTTCACATCGTTGGTGTTGGTACTACCGATATCACTGCTTCACAAGCTTCAGATGGTACATATTTAGCGGCTAATGAAACACAACAGCTAGTAGTTAACAAAGCATCATTAACAATTACTGCAGATGATAAAACAAAATTTGAGGGCGCTGCTAATCCAATACTAACGGCAACGTATACAGGTTTTGTATATGGAGAAGATGCTTCAGTTTTACAAACACCAGTTTCCGTTTCTACAACAGCCACAATAGCCTCTACTCCTGGAACTTATCCTATTACAGTTTCAAGTGCTACATCAGCCAATTACAACATCAATTTTGTTTCAGGCACGCTAACTGTACTTTCGCGCCAAACACAAACCATTACATTAAATGCATTACCATCGTTTACTTATGGAGCTCCCGTTTTTGCACCAAGTGTTTACAGCACTAATAATACCATTCCAATAGTATTAACCAGCAGTAATATCAATGTGGCAACAATAATTAATGGGACTACTATTCAGATTACTGGAGCAGGAACAACTACAATCACAGCATCACAGACAGGAGATGCTGGGCATTTCCCCGCTGCAGATGTAAACATTACATTGGTAATTAACAAAGCACCTTTGAACATTACCGTTACAGATACTACAAAGCTTGAAGGGCAAGCCAATCCTTTATTCACGCATATTTATTCTGGTTTTGTGTATAATGAAAATGAATCAGTATTATTGAGTCAGCCAACAGATAGTACAACTGCAACTCAATCTTCAGCTCCAGGTATTTATAGCGTTACACCTGTAGGAGCTACTTCAAATAATTATTCGATAACTTATACTGCCGGAAGACTGACAGTTTATCCAATTGACAGCTCAATACAAACAATTACTGCTTATTTCAATAACAGTGGTCAGGTTATTGTGAAAATATTCTCTCCAAATACTGATTGGGGCAGAGTAATATTGTATGACCAATTGGGAAGATACTTAGGTAAAAAAGATATTTATGTAGTGAAAGGATTTACCACTACTCAATTGGATATAAGAAATTTTTCTTCCTCTTATTATGTTGTGTCTTTTGTAGGTACAAGAAAAAGAATCAGTAAAATGTTTTCTGTTATTAAATAAAAAAATATGAATAATCAAAAGTTCAAAATAGTATTGTTTGTATTTTTTATTTTGGTGAAAGTTTCTTCATTTGCCCAAAGAAATGATTTGAGGATTTTTTCAAAAGATAAAAATGCATTAATTATTAACAAGAAAAAACTGAAAGCTGGAGATGTTAATTTGATTCCAGCTTATCAGGAATTATTAAAAAATGCAGATCAATTATTAGATAAGCATTGCCCTTCAGTTCTTGAAAAAAAGCAAACACCTCCTAGTGCTAACATGCATGACTACATGAGTTTGGCTATTTATTTTTGGCCAGATCCATCTAAATCTGATGGGTTACCATATATCAGAAAAGATGGCGAAATCAACCCTGAGGTTGATGATTACAAGGATAAGGATAATATGAAGAAAATGGCGGAATATGTTGAAACCCTCACTTTGGCTTATTATTTTTCCGATGATGTCAAATACAGTAAAAAAGCTGAAGAGTATATCAGAACCTGGTTTTTGAATCCTGAAACCAGCATGAATCCGAACTTGAATTTTGCTCAAGCTGTAAAAGGAAAAAATGACGGCAGAGGAATCGGTATCATTGAGAGCAGAATTTTATCAAGTGTAGCAGATGGTGTAGGCATATTGAAATCATCGTCCACATGGACATCCAAAGATCAAGCGGGCATGGAAAAATGGTTCGAAGATTTTTTACAATGGCTTATCACCAGCAAAAATGGTATTGAAGAATCCAAAGCTAAAAACAATCATGGCATCTGGTATGATGAACAAAAATTGTTTTTTGCATTGTTTGCCAATAAGACTGAAATCGCAAAAAGTACTGTGAACAGTTTGAAAAACAGATTGGAACTGCAAATGGATACTACAGGATTTTTTCCTGAAGAATTGGCCAGAACGATTTCTCTTCACTATTCAGCATTCATATTGGAGCCTTTGTTTAATGCAGCTATTATGGCCGAATCAGCAGGAATGGATCTATGGCAATATCAATCAGAAACAGGCAGGTCGCTTAAAAATGCTTTTCAGGTTTTGAAACCTTATTTAAGTAAAGAAAAAGAATGGTTTTCTCAACAAATCAAACCTTTTGAATTTCAAGATAACGCTACGCCTCTTCTTGCTTATGGCTTTTATAAATATGGCTGTAAAGATTGCAAGCAGTCCATAATAAACATACTAGGTCCTGAAAAATATAAAAAATCAATTTATCACCTCACTACATTAATAGATTAAAGGAGAAATTTAAAATGAAAAAAATTGTATACACGTTACTGTCGACTTTCATTTTCTTTTCAATGGCAACAGCACAGAAAAGAGAAATATTTGGAAAGGTGTTTGACAAATACACTAAAGCTCCATTGGAAGGAGTGAATATCCTAATTGATAAATCCAAAACTGGAACATCAACAAAAAGAGATGGTAGTTTTAATATCAGTACAAAGTCTTCCAAACTCACCCTGATATTTTCGAGCATCGGCTATTCAACCCAAACGGCTGTAATTGACAAATCGATAGATACGCTGTTGGTTGCTATGACTCCATCTGCTACTGATAATGCAGAAGTTGTAGTTATCGGTTATGGTACACAAAGAAAGTCTGATGTCACTGGATCAATTTCAAAATTTAAAGATGAAAAATTAGATGAGGCTCCAGTATCAAGACTAGATCAAGCATTACAAGGAAAAATTGCCGGTGTTCAAATTCAAAACACAAGTTCAGAGGCTGGCGCTGCACCAAAAGTTTCAGTGAGAGGTATAAGTTCCATTTATGCAGGAGCTGATCCTTTGGTTGTTGTAGACGGGCAACCAGTTCCAGATGGTCTTGCTTTCGTGAATATGTCTGATGTAGAATCTGTTGAAGTATTAAAAGATGCAGCCTCAGCCGCTATCTACGGTTCAAGAGGAGCTAGTGGTGTTATTTTGATAACTACTAAATCGGCAAAAGTTGATAAGCCTAAATACAACTTCAAATATTCAATTGGAGCAAAGGATGATTATATGAGGTATGATGTTTACTCAACAACCGAATACATGAATCATCTTTTCTACGAAGCATCTCTAAAAGCGCAAGATCCAAGTGTTACACCTCCAACAGGAACAGCAGTTGCAATTAGTAATGACAGAGCTGGGTATATCATTGAAAATACCATGTTAGGTGGTAAAGGAACAGATTGGCAAAGTCAAGGATTAAGAACCGGATTGGTACAGAATATCAATTTAAGTGCAACAGGTGGAAAAGGAGATATTAAATATTACATTTCTGGAGGTTATTCTAAAGATCAGGGAATGATGAAAAACAGTGAATATGATAAATTAAACTTTCGTTCAAAATTTGATATTACACTTAGCAAGAAGGTGAAATTGGTTTTAAACATCAATCCATCTTATGATAACAAAGAATCTCCTTCAGTTAATTATACAACGTTCGTAAGGTATCCAAGTTTTATGCCGATATATCATAACGATTTGACCATACAAGCTATTCATCAGTTATCACAATGGTCTAATATAAATGTTGGAGATTATGCTCAACCTCGTCAATTCAATAACATTCATTATGAAGGCTACATGCCTGATGGAAGTTATTGGAATTTAGGACCAGGTTCAACCAATGATCCTTTTCCTTCTGGAACAAATTCTCCATTGTCAATACTGGCTAACACATCAATCAATTCTTCTAATTACAGATTACAAAGTTCTGCTGATTTAACTGTAAAAATCTCAAAATATCTTGATTATAAAATGTTGGCATCATCCTATTTTATTTACAATAATGGTTTGAATTGGTCAAATAAAAATGCTGAAGCAGATGGGTTAGTCAGCAGAGGAGTTTTCGCCAATAATACTTCTTTAGATTTATTAAATGAACATACCCTAACATTTAATAAAATTGCAAAAGAGCATACACTAAATGCATTTGTGGGTTTCACCGCTCAAAATACTACCGTTAATAAAAATCAAGTTACTGGATTAGACTTTCCTGCCAATAACATCAGAACATTGAATAATGCAACTATTATTGACAAATCCGGAACTTTCAGTACTAAAAACAGAGTAGGACTTTTATCATTTCTTGGAAGGGTAAATTATACTTACAAGAGTAAATATTTATTCTCAGGAAGTTTTAGAACTGATGGTAGTTCTTATTTTGGACCTGGTCATAAATGGGGAACTTTCCCTTCAGTTTCTGCAGGTTGGATAATTGATAAGGAGAAATTCATGAAGAAAGTGAATTGGATTTCAAAACTAAAATTGAGAACTAGTTTTGGAGAGTCTGGTAACAACAGAATCTTGGATTTTGGATTTTATGATTTATTGTATGCTGCTAATTATTCTTTTGGAAACGGAACAGGAAATACAACTGGTGGACAGGCAACATCTCCTACAATAAGGTCAAATCCTGACATCACTTGGGAAAGTACTTATCAAGGCAATGTGGGATTGGATGTTTCATTATTCAATAATAAAATCAGTTTTTCTGCAGATTATTATAGATCTCAAACAGATCGTTTGTTGTTACAACAATCATCAATGGCATTCACAGGAGTTCCATTAAGCTGGAATAATATCGGCAAACTAAGAAACACAGGTATTGAACTTCAAATCAATACTATAAATGTAACAAGTGGAGAATTTAAATGGACAACTTCTGCTAACATTTCTCACACCAAAAACAAAATTTTAGAATTAGGCAATGAAGCTTATTTATTGAACGAAGGTGAAAGAAATGAATTGTATCAAAACAAAGTAGGCAATCCATTGGTTCAATTTTATGGATTTAAAACTGATGGCGTTTGGTTATCTCAAGCTCAAATAGATACAGCCAAAGCTAATGGATTGTCTAGTCCGCTTTCATATGTTTTTATTCCTGGTCAATTAAAATTAGTAGATGTGAATGGAGATCATGTAATCGACAATAAAGACAGAACTGTTATCGGTTCTCCTTATCCTGATTTTACTTGGGGCATCACCAATAAAATTAGTTACAAAAATTTCGATTTGACTTTTACATTCCAAGGTGTACAAGGTGGTCAAATCATAAATGGTGATCCTAATTATGATGATATAAAGAAGCTAGTAAAATCTTACAATGTAAATCGTTGGGTTTCTCCTATGTTTCCTGGTGATGGAAAAACACCTGCTTATAATAAGGCTTCATTTAATTGGATGTTGACTGATTATGTGGTTGAAGATGCTTCTTATTATTCATTACGTGAAGTAAACATCGGTTATAAATTTGATGAATCTAAAGTTAGTAAATACAAGCTGTCAGGATTAAGGGCTTATGTAAGTATACAAAATTTATATTTCCATCATGCAAAAGGTTACAGAGGAATTAATCCTGAATACAGAAGTGATACTGGACCATACAGCTCTGCTTTATTAGGTGGTTATCAAAGAGGAGGATTCCCAATACCAAGAACATTTATGGTTGGCGTTGATTTGAATTTTTAATTTTTTAAAAAAATAATATGAATAAGAAAATATTTTTAATGGGGTCGTTGGTTTTAATGATTATGGCCGGTTGTAAAAAAATTATTGATGTGTATCCATCATCAAATTTATATGACCAGTCGTTTTATAAAAATGTAGCTGAAGTTGATCTCGCTCTTAATGGTTGCTATAATGGAATGCAAAAGCCAATGTTCAATGAATGGTCGCTTACAGAATTAAGAAGTGATAATTCAATTATGGGAAATCCTACCAGCGCCAGCTCTGATAACAAAGAGTTATCTGATTTGGATTTGTTTGTTCCTTCTACCTATCACTCAGGCATATACGATTATTGGCTAAGTACCTACTACAACATTTACAATGTAAATAAAGTGCTTTACAATCTATCTGTGAAGTACAATCCTGCAGATGGAAGTTTGACTTACGATTCTTTA
>CALCNY010000253.1 GCA_937897585.1 uncultured Chitinophagaceae bacterium
AAGTATTCGTATTGCAGGTGATGAATTTACTGCAGATATTATGGAAGCATTAAGACGTTACCATAGTTTATTGATTGGTGAACGTACTGCCGAACAAATAAAAATTCAAATCGGAGCGGCATTAAAAGATCTAGATAATCCTCCAGATGATATTCCTGTAAATGGTCGTGACCTTGTAACTGGTATTCCAAAGCAGGTAATGGTGAGTTATCAGGAAGTAGCTGAAGCTTTGGACAAAAGCATTTTCAAAATTGAAGAGGCTATTTTAAAAGCATTGGAGACAACACCTCCTGAATTGGCAGCGGATATTTACAGAAGAGGTTTGTACATTACAGGTGGTGGTTCGTTATTGAGAGGATTAGACAAGCGCTTGATGAATAAAATCAAATTGCCTGTTCATATTGCAGATGATCCACTAAAAAGTGTAGTTAGAGGAACGGGTATAGCTTTAAAAAACTATGACAGGTTTCCTTTTGTAATGAGATAATTTGTTAAGTCATTCATTGCCGCTTTCCTGCCGGGCATTTGAGTATTTATAAAAACATAAGCAGCAGGTGAGAAATATTTTTCTTTTCATTCGTCGTCATTTCAATTTACTTTTTTTCCTGTTTCTTCAGGTGATGTCTGTGTATTTTATTGTGGATTACAGTAAATATCATCACGCTGCTTTCGGCAATATTTCTAACAACATTACAGGACGTGTAAATGGTCGCTATTTTGAAGTTCAGAAATATTTTTATTTAAAGAAGACGAATGATTCTTTGTTGAAAGCAAATGAAGACTTGTATAATAAATTGAAATCTGATTTTTCCATTCCGGATACGGCAACAAAATTAACTGTTGATTCAATCAGAGTAGACTCATTGCTTCAGTATAGAAAATTCAGATATCTTTCAGCAACCGTCATTTCTAATTCAGTAACAGCTAACAATAATTTTATTGTACTTTCCCGTGGTAGCGCGAGTGGCATAAAAGTAGGAATGGGTGTTGTAGATCCAAATAATAGTGTGGTTGGAATTGTTACTGAAGTAAATCCAAAATATTCAGTAGTGATGAGTTTGTTGCATAAAGACAGTCATATTAGCGGTAAGTTACTTAAAGGAGGAGAAACCGGGACATTAAACTGGGATGGCGAAACGCCCAATATCATTACATTGATGGGCATTCCAAAGAGTGCGAAAATTGCCAAAGGAGATTCGATAATCAGCAGTGGATTCAGTACTGCATTTCCAAAAGGTATGAAAATTGGAAGGGTAGAGGCTTTGTACAAAGAAAAAAGCACCAATTATTTCAGAGTGAAATTTAGAACGGCTTGTAATTTTTATAACCTGCAATATGTGTATGTAATTGAAAATGCAGATCAGGATGGCGTTCATGACATTCTAGAAAAAGTAAAAACACAGCCTTGATAACTAATGAGTACTATCGTTAAAAATATCGTTCGTTTTTGTGTACTGATTTTATTTCAGGTGTATGTGCTTGATAAAATTAGATTGCACCAGATGGTGACGCCATACATTTATTTTATTTTCATTTTATGGTTGCCATTTAAAATCAACCGCACGTTGCTGATGTTGTTGTCCTTTATTTTAGGGATGACACTTGATAGTTTTCGACATCATCCAGGATTTCATGCTGCTGCTTGTGTATTGATGGCTTATGTAAGACCATTTATCATTAATCTGATGATACCACAAGAAGGTGCAGAAACCAATTATGAAGAACCTTCATTCAGAAGTATGGGTGGCATGCTTCCGTATTTGATTTATTCGGGCTTGTTAATCTTGCTTCACAATTCCTGGTTATTTTTATTGGAAGCCTGGCAGTTTGCAGATGTATGGTATTTCTTTTTGAAAACATTATTGTCTACAGCTATTGGTTTGTTGCTGGTTTTAATTACTGAATTGCTTTTCTCGAGAAATCAGAAATTTAAAACCAATACTATTTAGATTTTTCAATTTATTTTGTAGAAATTTACTGAAAACAATAACTGAATTCTTTACGATTAAAATCAGCTTCAAGTGCCTGTTTATAATGAATCCCGGAAAAATATCATCAGGCTTATCTTTATTTCTTTATTCGTCATCATTATCATTCGCCTTTTCACATTACAGGTCATCACGTCTAAGTATAAAATTCTTGCAGAAGATCAGGGCATGTTTAGGAAAGTAGTTTATCCCGATAGAGGAATTGTTTTTGACAGAAAGAAAAATGCCATTTTACAGAACACCAATATTTCCGATTTGATGGTGACGCCCAATAAACTCAAAGGCATAGATACAGCTGCACTTTGCGAAATACTTGGAATAGACACTACACAGTTTAAGAAAAGAATCATTGAATTAATCATTAAAAATGGCAGAACAAGACCAGCAGTTTTTGAAGCCTTGCTGAGTGATGATAAAATGGCCAAGCTCAATGAGTCGCTATACAAATTCACTCCTGCTTTTTATTTACAAGAAAGATCGGTAAGAAGTTTTCCTTTTGATGCCGCAGCTAACGTGTTAGGTTACACGGCAGAAGTAGATACAAATTTTTTGAAAAAACATCCTGGAGAAGGTTATGTAGCAGGTGATTATGCAGGTATGACAGGATTGGAAAGAACTTATGAAAAAGTGTTGATGGGTGAGCGAGGTATCGAATACTGGAAACGAGATAATAAAAACAGGTTGACCGAGCGACTTGAAAAAGGTATTTACGATACCATGGCAATTGCAGGACAAAATCTGTATACTTCCATAGATGTTGAATTGCAACAATTGGGAGAGAAGCTCATGCAAAATAAATTAGGTTCAATAGTAGCTATTGATCCTAAAACAGGAGGAATTCTTGCTATGGTGAGCGCACCGACTTATCATCCTAATTATCTTACCGGAAGTGAAAGAAGAAGACATTTTTCTGAGCTCTTTTTAAATCCGGCATTGCCACTCTTGAACAGAACAGTAAGTGCGACATATTCTCCCGGTTCTACGTTTAAAACTTTACAGGCATTGATTGGGTTGCATGAAGGCGTAATTACAACAGATACTCGATTTTCTTGCGGAGGTGCTTTCTATGGTTGTGGTGGTGGTAGACCGATGAAATGCTTGGACGTTGGAACATTTGATTTACGCGGCGCCATTACCATTTCCGATAATACTTATTTTGCCAATGTGATGCAAAGGGTAATGAACAATCCGAAGTATCCAAATCCAGATAGTGCCTTGCTACATTGGGATCGATACATGTATGGTTTTGGATTAGGACATAGATTAGGCGTTGATGTGCCTTCAGAAAAAACAGGAAATATACCAACACCAACTTATTACGACAAAGTATATGGTTCGGGTCATTGGAACTTTTGTACTTTCCGTTCTGTAAGTATCGGTCAGGGTGAGGTGAATGTTACGCCTTTGCAGGTAGCCAATGAAATGGCATATATCGCCAATAAAGGTTGGTATTACACACCACATGTCGTAGATTCAATTGATGGTGGAGATAAGTTTGATATGTTATCCAAGTATAGAAAGAAAATCATACCTACTTTTATTCCGGATAGTATTTTTGAAGCAGTGCATGATGGTATGCAAGGTGTTGTTGATAGAGGTACAGGTGCTGGTGCAAAAGTAAAAGACATCGTTATCTGCGGAAAAACAGGAACGGTTGAAAATTATTATCATGGTGTAAAGCAACAGAATCATTCCTTCTTCTGTGGATTTGCTCCAAGAGACAACCCGAAAATAGCTATCATGTGTGTGGTTGAAAACAGCGGACATTTTGGTGGCACCTATGCAGCGCCGATAGTTGGTTTGATGATAGAAAAATATCTTAAAGACTCCATTACAGATAAAGCAAGAGTAGCTAGATTAGAACAATTATCCAATCTTAATTTGATGCCTCCTCGTATTTTTATAGAATTAAAAAGACAGGATTCCATGAGGCATTCTAAAGATTCTGCTTATTTGCTTTCTAAAGGATATATCAAATTAATTAGAGATACTGTGGGTATTGACGAAGATCAGGTAGATAAAGACGAACTTGAAAAAGTTAAAAAAGAAAAGCCTATCGATTCAAAACCTAAAAAAGACACTTCGGTAAAATCTGATGCCATATTGATTAATGATAAAAAATTGAACCGCACAGCTGATTCAATAAAAACTAAAAAAAGAAATACGAGATAACGAGTATACATGTACGAAAAAAAAGCAATCATATCAAATGACAAAGACTGGGTAATGATTTGGCTATATGTCATCATTGCTGTGATAGGACTAATATGCATTTTTTCGGTAGAATTCAAAGCAGACGATAATTTTTTTAAAAGCATAATTGCCTTTAAGAAAAATTACAGCAAGCAGTTTTTTTATCTTATTGCTTGTTTTGTACTCGCTACTTTTATTTTACTTATGGACAGTAAATTTTTTACGGCTACTCCTAATTTGTTATACGCTTTTGGGGTGCTGCTAATGGTTGCCACTTTTGCGGTTGGTAAATCTGTGAATGGCTCTAGAAGTTGGATTCCGTTAGGATTTATGAATTTGCAACCGGTAGAAACTTGTAAGATCTTTACTGCACTGGCATTAGCAAAATATTTATCTAGGCCAGAGACAGATTTTACAAAAACGAAATCTCAGTTGCTCGCATCGGGGATTTGTTTTCTGCCGGTGATATTTTCTTTATTGCAAAATGAAACAGGACTAGCATTAGTTTATTTCACTTTTTTATTACCGATGTACAGAGAAGGTTTCCCTCCTGTGTATCTTGTGTTAGGTGCATCATTAGGTGTGTTACTGGTGGTTTCGCTTTTGTTTCCAACGTTACAATTAGTAATTGCATTAACAATTATAGCACTCATCTTCTTTTATTTTTTGAGAAGAAAAATCAAGAGAGATAAAGGTATTTTGGTTATGATTTTTCTTTGCTGGTCGCTGAGTACCTGCTTTGTAGGCCTAGCAGTTCCATTTATATTTAAACATGTTTTTCAAAAATATCAAGCCGACAGAATTTTCAGTATGGTCGGGAGAGACAATCCTTTTGTTGAGCATGACACTACTGCTGCATTGATGTCAACAACCACAAAACCCATTAAAAGCGATAATGAAAATTATAATGTTAAGCAATCTAAAATTGCGATTGGCTCTGGTGGTCTTTTCGGTAAAGGTTTTATGAAAGGAACTCAAACACAAGGAGATTTTGTGCCCGAACAACACACCGATTTTATTTTTACCTCTCTCGGCGAAAGCTTTGGTTTTGTTGGATGCACCATTCTTATGTTACTTTATCTCGGACTTTTATTAAGAATTGTATTTATAGCAGAGCGACAAAGAAGTACATTCTCAAGAGTATATGCTTACTCCGTTGCTTCTATAATTTTCTTTCACGTAGCTATTAATATTTGCATGACTATCGGCTTGGCTCCCGTAATTGGGATTACTTTGCCTTTAATGAGTTATGGTGGTTCTTCTTTATTTACTTTCACCATTTTGATTTTTATATTAATTCGTTTGGATGCCGACCGACAAATGGTGCTCCGCTAAATTCTAAAATTATTTCAATTTATTTTTTGACCCGTTGTGCATTTTTAATTCTTATTGCATCAAGGCGCGGCACAAAAAAATTGAAATATGAAAAGACTAATTCTCACAGCCGTATTATTATATACAGGCTCACTGTTTGCTCAGAAAAAAGACACGGTTTATGCCAATGCCAATCTAACCAATGCCACCGTTTACTTCGGTTATGGTGCTGATTTAAAGCATACGAGTAAAGCCAATCTAGCAGCAGGTTTGCAACAGTTAATCATCAACAATGTTTCTCTTTCTCCGGATATGAATACTATTCAGATATCCTGCCCCGAAAATGTTACCATTCTTTCTTATACCCACAGAATTTACAGCAAACCACCTGTAGTTGTTCCTCCCCCCACTTACCAGAAATCATACGATTCTATTAAGAATTATCAGAAACAAATTAAGGTCTTTACAAACGATCAAACTATTAAAAACGACATGATAGTTAGAATCACCAAACTGGTTGAAAATAATTTCACCACTCCAGATAAAAAAAATATTAGCAGTGATGAACTCGTTAAACTGACTACTTATTATACAGATAAAATAAGCTTATTAAATCAACAGGTTTTTGATTTGGAAGAAAAAGTGAACAATTTAAATGAGTTGATTGCTGCAATTGAAGAAAGAATAAATCAATTAACATTGGAAAACAAACCAATTGAACAGCCCAAGCCTGTTGGTCAGCTGATTTTACAGGTAATGTCGAAAACAGCTGGTCCCGTTGATGTTGATTTCAATTATTTTACCCGAAATGCAGGATGGGTACCTACTTATGACATCCGCGTGAAAACAATTGACAATTCATTTAAGCTTGTTTATAAAGCAATGGTGTCTCAAACAACAGGGTTAAACTGGAACGGTGTAAAACTAAATCTAAGTACGAGTAATCCAAATCAAGGCAATACAATACCTGTTTTATCGCCACTGTATTTACAACTATACGTTCCCGTTTTATACAACCAGGTTTCTGTTGCAGCTGCTACTTATTCAATGGCCGCGCCTCAATTAGACGAAGTTGTGGTTACAGGTGCTTATGCTAAAAAAGCGAAAAACCTGGGATACGATGCTCAAAAACTGGAAGTGAAAGATTTCTTAACGCTAAAAGAAAGTCAGTTAAACACCAACTTTGAAATCGATTTGCCATACGACATTCCGAGCGATGGTATTGCTTACAGCGTAAATATCAAAGATGAAATGATACCTGCAACTTATCAACATGTGGCAGTGCCTAAACTTGATAATGATGCTTTTCTCATAGCCAAAATAAATAACTGGGATAGTTTGAGTTTGTTACCAGGAGATGCAAGTATCATCATGGATAATGTTTACCTCGGTAAATCATACCTCAATCCAAATACAACAGACGACACTTTAAGTATTTCAATGGGCAGAGACGAAAGAATTGCCATCAATAGAAAATTAGTAAAAGAATACAACAAGGTGAAACGAAATGATTCTAAAATCGAATCATATACCTATGAGATAACAATAAAAAACAACAAGAAACAATCTATTGATATGAATCTTTCAGATCAGTTTCCTATCAGTCAAACTAAAGAAATAGAAGTGACATTATCTGACTCTGGAGATGCTGAAGTTGACAATGAAACAGGTTTCTTGAAATGGAATGTGAAATTAAAACCCGGTGAAAGCAAAAAATATAGGTTTAGTTATCAAGTGAAATATCCTAAGGATAAAGTGTTACAGGAAATTAGATAGAGGAGACAGCCCCCTCAATCCCCCAAGGGGGAAGTCGATTGTGTTATGCTGGGTTTTCTCAGTAAAAAATAATTTCGATTACAATAAAGATTTTATTTAGAGCGATGAGTTTTATATGACACCCTAAATAATACACAATCAACTTCCCCCTTGGGGGATTGAGGGGGCCATCCCTTTGGGGGATTGAGTGAACTCTTAACATTCGCGTAACAATTAGTTAACAAACAAGTAATCTCTTCTAGGGTATTTTTCCTGTTACAATCATTTCTTTTGCATCTTAAAATTCTTTGTATGTGTAAGAAAATCGTTTTGAGTCTATTTGTAGTGTTCTTTACTATTGTTCAAATCCAGGCTCAAAAAGCAAAAATTACCGGTAAAGTATTGAGTAGTAAAACTGGTGAAGCCCTTATTGGTGCTACGATTACGCTAGATGGGGCAAAGAAAACAGTAAAGAGTGATCAGAATGGATTTTACTCTATATCTGGATTAGAAAAGGGAAGTTATCAGATAACTGCATCTTATGTTTCTTATTCAAAAAAGACAATTCCAGGAATTGATGTGAAAGAAAATGAAGTTGTTAATCAGGATATCGTAATGGATAAAGGTGGCGATATGAGTGCTGTGGTAGTAAAAAGTAGTGGTGGCTTAAGCAAACCAAAAGAAACGGTAAACTCTTTGTTGATTGCACAAAAAAACAGTTCAAGTGTTAGTGATGGCATCTCGGCCGAAGCAATTAAAAAAACTCCAGACAGAAATACAAGTGATATCTTAAAAAGAGTAAGTGGTGCAAGTATCCAAGATGATAAATTTGTTATTGTAAGAGGATTGAATGATCGTTATAATGCAGCTTTTTTAAATGGAGCACCTTTGCCAAGCACAGAAGGAGATAGAAAAGCCTTTTCTTTTGATATTTTTCCGGCAAACATGCTTGATAATTTGATTATTATTAAAACCGCAACTCCTGATTTGCCTGCTGAGTTTGCTGGAGGTATCATCCAAATAAATTCAAAAGACATTGTTCAGAAAAATTTTCAATCTGTAACTTTTGGAGCTGGTTTTAATACTATTACCACTTTTAAAAACTTTTCAACTTACTTTGGTGGTGGTTTAGATTTCGTGGGTATCGATGACAAAACACGTGCACTTCCTTCTTTTATTCCCAATACCGAGAATTTTCCTCAACCTGCAAGTACACAACCTTATCTTGCTAAAAGATGGTATAACGAATGGGCTACTCACAACATCCAAGCATTTACAAATTTGAATTTTCAATATGTTAATGGAAGAAATTTTCAAAGAAAAGGGAAAGACTTTTTTGGTAGTTTGTTCTCAGTAACCTACAGCAGAAATTATACTACTTCAAATGGATTGAACAGAGAGCATCAAGAGGCGAGTTTGAATGACACATCAGGTATTAAAACTGAATTTTCTCAAACAAATAATGCGATAAATGTATTAGTAGGTTTGTTAGGAAATTTTTCTTTAAAAATCAATGACAGAAACTCAATTAGTTTTAAAAATATTTACAGTATCAATTCAGAAGATAAAGTAATTACTAGATCAGGTTATGGTGATTTATCAGAATCTGATCCGCTTTATTCAACAGGAAAATCACTTTGGTTTACTA
>CALCNY010000254.1 GCA_937897585.1 uncultured Chitinophagaceae bacterium
ATGAATTTGAGTTTTATCTAGAAGATCTTAAAGCAAAAGCAATTGTTGTTAAAACTGGCTCTGAATCTCCTGCTATTGCTGTAGCCCAAAAATTAGGTGTTGCGATTATTGATTTACACTCTACCCCAGAATGTGGTGCAGGCACTTTTACACTCAGCTTACGTAGCAAGAAAAAAAAGATACTTCAACAAGGTGGGTGGGCGAAGGCGCAGGATGTGGCATTAATTTTACATACCTCAGGAACTACCTCTAGGCCAAAAATTGTGCCTTTGTCGCAAAGTAATGTTTGTGCATCTGCAAGCAATATAGCAAACACACTTGCTTTTACTATTTCAGACCGTGGTCTGAATATCATGCCGTTATTCCATATCCATGGCCTCATTGCTGGTATATTAGCCCCACTTTCTGCTGGTGCATATGTGTCATGCACCCCTGGCTTTAATGCTCTGAAGTTTTTCTCGTGGATGGATCAAATTAAACCAACTTGGTATACGGCAGTGCCAACAATGCATCAAACAATTCTCACTAGAGCCAATAATAATCAAGCAATTATTCAAAATAATCCACTACGTTTTATTAGATCTTCAAGTTCATCGATGCCCATGAAAGTGATTGAAGAACTTGAAGCTTGTTTTAAGGCTCCACTGATTGAGTCTTACGGTATGACGGAAGCTTCACACCAAATGTGTAGTAACCTACTCCCTCCAGCCCAGCGTAAACCCGGGACTGTTGGAGTTGCAGCAGGTCCCCGTGTAGCCATTATGGATGAGACTGGTCAGCTTTTAAAAGTGGGCGAAACTGGTGAAATCGTGATTCAAGGGGCAAACGTCACTAAGGGCTATGAAAACAATCTCAAAGCAAATGCCGAGAATTTCACGAAAGGATGGTTCAGAACAGGTGACCAAGGAAACATTGATGCTGATGGTTACGTAACGATTACTGGTCGCTTAAAAGAAATTATTAATCGTGGTGGTGAGAAAATTTCCCCAAGAGAAGTAGACGAAATTTTAATGGAACACCCAGCAGTTTTACAGGTAGTTACTTTTGCGATTCCTCATGAAAAACTTGGTGAAGAAGTGGGTGCTGTAGTTGTTCTTCGCGAAGGTAAATCTGCTGAAGAAAAAGATATTCGTAGTTTTGCTGCTGAAAAACTAGCTGATTTCAAAGTCCCTAAAAAGATTATTTTTATGGATGAAATCCCTAAAGGAGCGACTGGTAAATTACAACGTATTGGCCTTGCGAGTAAATTAGGCTTATAAGTGACGTACGCTATCTTCACACTGGATGGAATAATTTTTAAAAAGCTCGTTAATTAATCTTGGTAAGTGATTAACTATAGTGCCATAAAAATATTTATATACACCTAACCCTTTCCATATATAAAAATATCAAAATTTTATATATGTCTAGAAAACTAAATAGTGTCTACCGATTTAGGTGTGAAGATGTCCTGTCTTAACAAAGATAGTACAGCCCTCTTTACTAAAAGGTTGGTGCAGACTCATATGGGGACTTCTAATCCAAGACCCGGATGGATAACGACCATTCTCATCTTCAAAAACTCCATCAACAACAAATATTTCCTCTCCACCGAAGTGTCGATGAGGATTGAAATAAGTTTGAGGTGCCCATCGGACTAAAGTTGATCCACTACCCTGTTTCATCAGTGGCATAACACTCAGGCCGGAAACCATACCTTGGTACCAAGAGGTAGTTTTCGTATCTACTACTTCTCTCTCTACTTGATCTGTACCAAGATATCGTAACTTCACAAATAGAGTACAGCCGGATTCACTAAATGGGGTATGAAAAGAACCTGGAGGATTCATAATGTATGTACCGGCAGGATAACTACCATTCTCATCGTTAAATATCCCATCCAAAACAAATATCTCCTCACCAAATTCATGAGTATGCCTCTTAAATTTAGAGCCTGGTTGGTAGCGAACAATGGAGGTTGCTTTTGCTACCTCGTCTCCCATGCGCTCGAGCACTCTCCTCTCCACCCCTGATTCGGGGCTCTGAATCCAAGGCAAATCATGGTGATTAATCACAACTCGTTTACTGTAGTCATTATTGATATTCATCTATTACATTTGATATATTTAAGTTGAGAACTAAGCATAACAAGTAAATTCAATGTTTGCTAAAAGCAAAACCCCTAACTTGTTCGCGACCAGCGTGAGGGGCAAATTCAAGCCAAATGATATCCTCAGCTTTAGAAATGTAAGTTTTAGGCACTAAAGAATTTCCTTACCGACCCGACTTCCAAAACTTTCTTCATCGTGAATATTGTATGGAGTGATCCCAGCTAATAAATCATCAAGTCGAGTGTGTTTAGGGAAAATGGGCTCAATAATGATCTTACCCTAATCATATTGATATTTACAGACTGGTCCAAAACTAACTGAGCCGACTCCATCACGGAGGTTGATAATCTTAGAGCGGGACTATTACCCCATTTTTTAATAATTGCTTGCATAATTGCACGCCAAATTTATCCGTTGTGAAAACATTTTAGAGAGCTATTAATATGTGTTCTTCATCAGGAAATAATTAGAAATTCTATTTTATTCACTCTATTTTGAACTCCACTTATGAAGTAACTTTTTCTTTATCTTTTTTACTATTTATTTTGAGATTCGGATATCTCGATAAGAGTTTTAACACTTCCAACAGTTACTGCAACCGACATTGGTAAAGCACCACTTGGAACCGCACTAGTAACTAGTGTTTTACTTGCAACATCATATGAAATCCAAGATGGTAAAGGATCGTTATTACTCATAGTAACTGCCACAGTATTATTTTGTGGAGTTCCAACTGTAGCTACGCTAGTTACTCCGACAGGAGCAATGACAGATTCAGGAATTGGAATTGTAAGACCAGTTCCAGATACTGCTGTACTTTGAGGCACAGTAACGACTATAAGTCCTGTAGTGGACTGGCTTGGATTATTTACAGTAGTTACTGAAACTCCTGCTGAAGTGACTGTTGATGCCGGACCTGCAGAACCAGGAGTAACAACTGGTGCACTCGAGACAGTCGCTGTTGATGTTGTCGCAGTTGAACTAAGAGGGGGTACCGAAGAAACAGGCGGAGTATTTGTAATAAGTGGGGGAAGTATGATGGCTGGAATAACATTAATAGTTCCATTAAGATTGGCAACTAAAGTTGTTCTATAGTTAGCTCCGCCACTTCCATCATTGATAGAGTAGTTTGAAACATTCAAAGTTTTATTAATACCAGCGATAAAACTTGCATAAGTTTCAGTCAACGATGAAATAGTATCAGTCCCCTTCAAGCCACTCACTATTGGTGTACTTAGGGCTGAATCTGAACCATCAAAAGTTTTTGTATTTGGTACCGCGGTAATAGTTAATGGTGCCTGACTCAGAGTAATTGAGTTTGCAGTAGTTCCAGTCCCTGCATTTCGAGCTCCATTCGAAATCGAATAGTTATTTAGATCAGCTGTTCCCACAACTCCAGATTGTGTGGTGACATAATTCGTATTATTATCCACAACATTCTTCGTATTAGCAGTTGCATTTGTAAATCCTGTCAAAGTCTCACCATTCTGTAAGCCATAAGCAGTTACATTTACCGGTCCAATACTCGTAGTACCCGTGTAAGTTCCACTTACAGCAATGCCCAGTGCCGCAGGACTTAGGATAATAGAATTCGCAGTAGTCCCAGTTCCTGCGTTCCGTGATCCATTCGTGATTGAGTAATTATTTAGATTAGCTGTTCCAACAACTCCAGACTGTGTGGTCACATAATTCGTATTGTTATCCAATACATTCTTTGTATTGACCGTCACACTTGTAAATCCGGTCAAAGTATCGCTACCCTGTAATCCATAAGCAGTCACACTAGGAGATAAAATCGTTGTAGTACCACTATAAGTTCCAGATGTAACAATACCCAAAGGTGCTTTATTTACTGTATTGTTAGCGGCAACATAAGAGAAGTTGTAGTTATTAGCAATACCGGTTGATAACAAAGCAGCGCTTGGCGTTGATACAAAAGATCCTGCCTGTGCTAAGCCATTTAAAGCTTGATTGTTAGTCGATGCAATGGATTGAGTCACTGAACCTATAGCATCAGAACCAACCATAGACGTATTGATAAATCCAGCGTTTGATACCAGGGAAGCATAACTTATAGTCCCGTCGTAAGTCGTAGTACTGGCATTATTTGAAATAGTTACTGCTTTAGCTGTGATCGTCGCAGACGCAGGGCTTTGCGTTGTCAGTGTGTAGTTGCCAGACTCAGCTCCCGTTAAGCTTAAACCACTGTAAGTCACCGTTGTCGCTGACGCTACATTCTTGTTGTTGTATGTGCCAACCGCCGTTCCTGTCAAACTCACCGTATCACCGGTATAGGCTTTACCATCCGAGCTACTTCCTGTACCTGCAGTTTCTGTAACCAAAGACGCTGTACCACTCAAAACAACTGAATTTGTACCGTCATACACCTTGCTACTCGGAACACCTAAACCACTACCACTGATTGCTTTAGGTGTGATCGTGGCAGACACTGGGCTCTGAATTGTTAGACTGTAGTTACTAGACTGTGCTCCAGTTAAGCTTAACCCACTGTAGGTTACCGTTGAAGCAGTCGCCACATCCTTACTGTTGTAAGTGCCAACTGCCGTTCCGGTCAGACTCACTGTATCACCGGTATAGGCTTTACCATCCGAACTCGTTCCAGTACCAGGGGCTTCTAACACCGCTAAAGCTGCTGTACCACTCACGACTGCCGCTGTTGTACCGTTATACACTTTAGTACTCGGAACCGCCAAACCACTCATCGATAAGGCTTTAGCTGTGATTGTGGCCGGCGTTGTTAGAGTTAGCGTGTAGTTACCAGAATCTAATCCAGATAAGCTTAATCCACTATAGGTTACCGTTGACGCTGAAGCTACATTTTTATTGTTGTATGTACCAACCGCCGTTCCTGTCAAACTCACCGTATCACCGGTATAGGCTTTACCATCCG
>CALCNY010000255.1 GCA_937897585.1 uncultured Chitinophagaceae bacterium
AAAACGACAGGGTCCAAACGTACCAACAAACCGCCTTGGTTGGCATAGCGGTCACTTATTCAACCTCAGCAAACTAGGTGTTTGGCAAAGTGTAAATATCATCGTAACAGAAACGCCAAATAAAGACAGTCTTCTTGACCTTGAGATAGAACTCATTCCATCAAAAAAATATGGATTTGAAACAGCCTTGGAGGTCAGTTACTCGGCTGCCAGTAATACGAGTAATGTGCTGGCAGGAAACCTTTTCGGATTGTCAGGAAATATTTCACTTGTCAACAGAAATCTGGCTAAAGAAGCAATCCGCATGACGCATAACATCAGAGCGGGTGTGGAATTTAATAACAATATTGGATCAAATAGTAAACTCATCAATTCAAATGAGGTAAGCTATACTAACTCCACTTCTTTCCCTAGACTTATTTTCCCAAGAATACCAAATGCATTTAATAAGCAAACCTCTATGAATAATGGGGAAACCTTTATCAACGCAGGCATTGCTTACAGTACACGACTGAACTTATTCAACCTTCAAACTACAAATGTGGCGTTTGGCTGGTCGGGCACGAATAAAAGAAAATGGAAATGGGCCTGGACGCCATTGAATTTCGGTTTTAGTATATTCAATCAGTCAGACAGTTTTAAAAATATCATAGCTGAAAATCCATTTTTAAAATATTCCTACAACACGGCTTTTACTGTAGGTATGGGGATCAGTTTTTCTAAGTTGTTTACCAATTTTTATCATCCCAATAGTTTATCAAAAGAAATGTCGGTTAGGTTCAATGCTGAAGAATCCGGACTTACTTGGGGACTTGTACCCGTTTTGAATAAATACAAAAGAAGGTACATCAAAGGCGATGTGGAAGTGAAGCACATCATCAAGTACAATAAAGCTTCATTTGGATTTCGTGGATTTCTGGGTGTTGGTGTGCCTTTGCTTGGATCAGACACCAACCCTAGCTTACCAATCAATAAGCAATATTTTGGTGGTGGTAGTAACAGTATGAGAGCATGGCCGGTAAGAGGAATTGGACCAGGTGGAAGACCTTTAATTCCATTCTCATCTAACAAAACCATTTTCAACGACAGAACCGGTGACATGCAGTTGGAGCTAAACGCTGAATACCGATTTGATATCGCAAATATCATTCCCAATACGATGATTTTACGTGGTGCCGTATTTTCTGATATCGGCAACATCTGGAATCTGAGAAATACCAAACTTGATGGAAGTGCCGACAGTGCTCAGTTTCAGCTCAAGAATCTTTATAGCCAAACAGGCGTATCTGCTGGTACCGGTCTTCGTTTGGATTTCAACTATTTTGTATTGCGTCTTGATTTTGGTTTCAGGTTTAAAAGACCTGAATTGTATTATATCAATGATGGGTGGAAAGCTCCAAATATCGGATTTGATGATGCCTTCAAGAAAATCTTTACCAGAGGTACCAATTCAGAATACAGACAATGGAGATATGAGAATTTCAATTTTACTATCGGTATTGGATACTCGTTTTAGTCCACTTTCATTTCTTTGGACTTTCCCTGCAAGGCTTCCAATTCTTCAATAAATTCAGAAACACCGATTGCTTCATCTACACGCGTTTCACCGATGGCAGTTCTGCGTAAACCACTCAGATAAGCGCCGCAACCTAATTCGATGCCTAAATCATTGGCTAAACTACGTATATACGTTCCCGTTGAGCAAACAACTTTAAAATGAATTACAGGCAATTCAATTGAAGTAATTTCGAAAAGTTGTATGTTAATCTTCCTAGGTTTTAATTCGATTTCTTCTCCCCTTCTTGCCAGTTCATACAAAGGAGTTCCGGCTTTTTTTAATGCTGAATAAACCGGAGGCAGTTGCTCAATTTCTCCAACAAATTTTTTAGCCGCCTCATGAATCATGGATGCTGTAATGCCTGAATAATCTTTCTGTTGTTCGGGTAAACTTTCCAAATCATAAGTTGGCGTTACTGCACCAATTGTCATGGCTCCTGTATATTCTTTCTCCTGAGCCATGAAGTCGTTAATCTTCTTGGTGTATTTTCCAGTACAGATAATCAATAAACCAGAAGCAAGCGGATCTAGCGTACCTGCATGGCCGATTTTTTTGATGCGCAATAAACTTCTGAGTTTTTTAACTACATCAAATGAAGTCCAATGAACAGGCTTATCAAACAACAACACTTTCCCTTCAGCAAAAATCTCTTGAGTGATAGTATCAATTCGAAAACGCTTAGGCGCGCCTTGTTGTGATTCGGGCAATAAGCCTGTGCGGGCAATATGTTTCTTAAGGTAACTTCCTTTTTGTCTCAAAATAATGTTATTGGCAAAGTGATTAATAAGCTCTTGCAAACAACACTCTTTGTGTGCTTGGTTTACCTGTTAAAATACATGTTCCTGCTTCTTGTTTATTATTAAGCGGAATGCAGCGAATCGTGGCTTTGGTTTGTTCTTTGATTTTATCTTCTGTTTCACCAGTTCCGTCCCAATGTGCTGAAACAAATCCAGCTTTGGTATCCAGCAGATTTACAAACTCATCCCAAGTGTTAGCTTCTCTTATGTTTTCATTTCTGAAAGCCAGCGCACGTTGGAAAATATTTTCCTGAATCTCTTCAAGCAAATCTTTTATGTAACCTGCAAGTCCATCAAATGAAACTGATTTTTTTTCTTTGGTATCTCTTCTTGCCAATTCCACTACATTGTTTTCAATATCTCTCAACCCCATAGCTACTCTTACAGGTACGCCTTTCAATTCATATTCGGCAAATTTCCATCCCGGACGGGCATTGTCAGAATTGTCGTATTTAACTGAAATACCTAATGCTTTTAAGTCTTTAATTAACGAAGCGACCTTATCATCAATTACAGGTTTGCTTTCTTCTCCTTTGTAAATTGGAACGATAACTACTTGCAACGGAGCGATTCTTGGTGGCATAATCAATCCCTGATCGTCGCTATGAGCCATGATTAAGGCACCAATCAATCTTGTAGAAACGCCCCAACTCGTAGCCCACACAAATTCCTTTTTGTTTTCTTTATTTAAAAATTGGACATCAAATGCTTTTGCAAAATTTTGTCCAAGGAAATGTGAAGTACCTGCCTGAAGTGCTTTACCATCCTGCATCAGCGCTTCAATGCAATAGGTATCTTCTGCACCGGCGAATCTTTCGTTAGGTGTTTTTATACCCTTGATTACTGGAACAGCCATGAAATTTTCGACAAACTCTGCGTAAACATCCAGCATTTTCTCAGTCTCGATGATTGCTTCTTCTTTGGTAGCATGAGCAGTATGACCTTCCTGCCACAAAAATTCTGCTGTTCTTAAAAACAAACGCGTTCTCATTTCCCATCTTACCACATTCGCCCATTGATTCACCAGAATTGGCAAATCTCTGTAAGATTGAATCCATGATTTATAAGTATTCCAAATGATAGCTTCGCTGGTAGGTCTGATGACTAATTCTTCCTCCAATTTAGCCTCAGGATCAACAATTAATTTGCCTTTATTGTTAGGATCTGTTTTCAATCTGTAATGCGTTACCACTGCACATTCTTTTGCAAAACCTTCTGCATTTTTTTCTTCAGCTTCAAATAAACTTTTAGGCACAAACAAAGGAAAATAGGCGTTTACATGGCCCGTTTCTTTAAACATTTTATCGAGCTGGTCTCTCATGTTTTCCCACAATGCATAACCATAAGGTTTGATCACCATGCAACCTCTTACCGCAGAATAGTCGGCCAACTCTCCTTTTATCACCAAATCATTGTACCATTGAGAATAATCTGCTGCCCTAGAAGTTAGTTCCTTACTCATAAATGAATTATTTTTTAAACTTTGTTTTTATAAGAATTTAACAAGAAAATTTGCCTGATTTTGCATTTGACTTTTAGCTTTGCGAACGTTGGCAGATTTCAAAGTGCCACAAAAGTAATAACTTCATGCTACAATCTATTTAAACCTAAGCGTATGTGCCATAAAATTTTACCTTTCATCGCAATAATCTTCTGTTTATTCAGTTGCACCAACAAATATAAAATAACTCAAACCCCCGACGATGTTTATTATTCTCCATTAAGAGGAGTTGACGAAGACAGTCATAAAGAAAAAGAAAATACGGCTTCTTCATCAGAAAACAGAGAAATCATCATGTCGAAACACGACAGTAGATGGAGGAATTTAGACGGCGATTACAATTACAACTACGATCCCTATCATTACGGATTCACTTACGGTTATTACTACAATCCCTACTACTACCCTTATCCTGTTTACAATTATGGCATAACACCATCAAATCCTAAAAATACCACACCAAGGACTACCAATCTCGGAAGCTATTCCTTTCATAATATAAACACAGGCAATCCCAAATCATCAGGACCAGTAAAATTTTATGTTCCAGGAAGAGATTACAACAACAGTAATTGGGGAAACAATATCAGAAACATTCTAACCCCAGATAACAATTCATCATCAGGACACAACAATACCAGATCTTATAGTCCATCAAGCGGCAGTGGTAGTATTGGTGGTGGTTCTGGAAGGCCAGTTGTAAGGCCAGCAAGAAATTAAAAAGTAAAAATTCAAAAATGAAAACTCATCATTTTTTACTTTTTAATTTTTCATTTTGAATTAAAAAAACACTCATGAAAAAAGCGTTACTCTTTCTTTCAATTTTCAATATTTCAATCGCATTTGCACAAGTACCCGAAGATGCGGTAAGATATAGTTTTTATATCCCAAATGGTTCAGCTAGAAATATGGCCATTGGTGGTGCGATGGGTTCACTTGGTGGAGAAATTACTGCCGCATTTGTAAATCCTGCAGGACTCGCATTTTACAGAAATTCAGAAGTGGTCTTTACTCCAGGTTTTATCATGAATAAAAATTCGGCTGCCTATCGAGACAGCAATTCTCTCACAAAAAAGAATGCAATGAATTGGGGCCCAACCGGACTTATTGTTGGTATTCCTAATAGTTATGATGAACATAAGAATAGTGCGATTGCCATCGCATTTAACCAGAGAACAAGTTTCAATAATATTATCAATTACAGCGGACTTAATAATTACAGTTCTTTCAGCGAACAATTTGCAGAAGAGTTTGCCAAGAGTGGCTTGAGTATTGAATCAGTTTTATATTCCAATTCACCAATGCCTTATACAGTAGCTCCTGCTTTGTACACTTATTTAATTGATACAGTTAGGGTAAATGGTGTTTTACAAATTAAAGCCGCACCGGAATATTTACTTGATTCCGGTAAATCAGTGATGCAGCAAATGAATAAAACTACCAAAGGCGGCATTTACGAATGGGCATTTTCATTTGCCACAAAGATCAATGAAAAATGGCTTTTTGGAGGAACAATGGGTATTCCAATAATCAATTATCAATCTAATACCAGATTTACAGAAAGCGATATTTCGGGCGATACCAGCAACAGATTCAGTTCATTTACTTACACAGATGATTTTAAAACTTTTGGAACAGGAATCAACTTTAAAATGGGCGCAATTTTCCGACCTAAAGAATACATTAGAATTGGATTTGCCTTTCATACACCTGATTTGATGGTTTTAAGTGACACCAGAAAAACAACACTTACCAACAACCTTGAAAATCCGATTTCTACTTATAGTACTAGTTCACTCACGTTCACCAACAACGAACCTGGAGAAGCCAAATACCAAATGAATACAGCATGGAAAGCCATGTTAAGTGCTTCGTATGTTTTTAGAGAAATTGAAAATGTAAAAAGACAAAAAGGATTTATTACAGCAGATATTGAATATGTAAAACATAAAGCAAGCAGATTCAGTTCTAATAGTGATGCCCCTACTTCAAGTGAGGAAGCCTATTACAAATCACTGGGTAAAGTTATAAAAGACAACTACAAAGGCGCTTTTAATTTCAGAGTTGGTGGTGAATTGAAATTCAATATCATTATGGCCCGACTTGGTTTTGCATACTATGGAAATCCATACAAGGACCCTGCTTTCAAAGCCAATAACATGATGCTCAGTGGTGGATTGGGTTATAGAAACAATGGCTTTTTTGTTGACTTGACTTATGCTTATATGATTAAAAAAAATGTGGACCTCCCCTACAGGCTTGAGGACCGTGCAAATACATTTTCAAATATCAAGCAGAAACAAGGGAATATTTTGTTGACGGTTGGGGTGAAGTTTTAAGCTGGATGGAGCTGGATAGGCTAGATAAGCTGGATAGCCTGGATGCTAGATAAATACTTCTCAGCAATGTCTCCTGAAAGGGACGTTGCGTTTGATAGAGTTAGATAAGCTGGATAAGCTAGATAGGCTGGATAAGCTGGATAGGCTAGATTCTAGATAAAACCCAATCCTCCACAACTTTTACCTCAGGTGCCAACCAATTAATTTCTTCATCTTTTTTAAACCAAGTCATTTGTCTTTTTGCATAATGACGGGTATTTTGCTTAATCATTTCAATAGCTTTTTCCTTTGATATTTTTCCATTGAAATAATCAAACAATTCGGAGTAGCCTACTGTTTGCAAAGCATTCAGATGTTGATAGGGCTGCAAAGATGAAGCTTCTTCAATCAATCCGTCGGCAATCATCTTATCAACACGAGAATTTATTCTTTCATATAATTCCGGCCTTGGAAGTTCGAGTCCAATTTTAATAATATTAAAATCTCTTTTTTCTTTTTGATGGGTTTGGTAACTGAGAATTGAATTACCGGTGAACGAAATAATTTCCAACGCCCTCATCATTCTTTGTGGGTTTTGCATATTGCCTTGGGCAGCGTATGCTGCATCTTTTTGTTGAAGCATTTGTGATAACCAATCAATGCCGTTTGTTTGGTAGTTCTGAATGATTTGCTCTCTTATTTCCGCAGGCACTTCCGGAATCTTATCAAGCCCTTCACAGAAAGCTTTTATGTATAATCCTGTGCCACCTACCATAACGGCGATGTCTGATTTTTGAAAGATTTTTTCTACGCTTGACAATGCGTACTTTTCAAAATCAGCAGCATTTACTGATTCATGAATGGAATGTGAATTGATGAAATCATGATGAACAGATTCCAGCTCTGCAGGTTCAGGCTTGGCCACACCAATATTCAGCTCACGATAACACTGACGGCTATCCGAAGAAATAATAGTAGTTGAAAATAATTGTGCTAAGTGTATAGCAATTGCCGTTTTACCAACAGCTGTTGGTCCGGCAACAATAATGCAAGTTTTATTCATAGTTGTTGTTGAGTTTGTAAAGAACTCTAAACAAAAAATATTTTATACGAAATCTTCTGAGCTATCATCTGCCACTTCATCCGCCACATCAGATTCATTATCATCTTCGCCTTCTTCACCAAAACCATCAGTTAGCGCATTAGGTTGTAAATCATATTTCTCTTCCATTTCAGCAAGACGAGTATCAATAAGGCCTTTAGTGCCATATTGAGATGGTCCGATACCTTCAGTTCTTACACAACTTGGATAGGTAATTTTTTTATTTTCTTCTTTATCTACGTTAATCAATTCTACCATAAATCTCCAGCCCTTCACAAAATCATATTCGTAAATAAATTTTTGATTGGGATCTGCAATTTGACTACCGATGTTTACATCAGACATGATAAGTGGCTCAACTTTATAAGCCTTTTCATATTTTTCGAATGTAATTTCTCGTCCGTATTGCCAAGCATCATTGCTTTTATAAAATGTAGCAGCATGCTTGTTGTCAAATTCATAAGCTTTTAAAATAGCTTGATGAAGATCTAGAAATGTTTGTTGATGGGTGATGACAATATCTCTGTAAATACTCTCATCTTCTTCCCAATAGATTCTGAATTTTAATATAGCCATAATTCAAAAATAGGGAAAAGTTTTTTTATATAGTATAATGTTTGGGGTTTATTGTTTGTTGTTTGGGGTTTGTTTTTCAATTTTCAAATCATCAAATCATCAAATTGAAATTATTAGACATTTCTAACTTCCTATTGTAGTAAAAACTACTAATTACCCCACCCCCAACTCCCTCCCCTTCTCAATCATAAAAGCCATTGCTGCTTCATATTCATTGGGAATAACGCCATCCAAAATTGCCTCACGAATTGCATTTTTTATAATACCTACATTTCTGCCTGGAGGTAAATTGAAATGTGCCATAATCATTTCACCGGTTACAGGTGGTTGCCAATTACGAATATGATCGCTGGCTTCCACTTCTGCGCAACGTTCTTTTACCATTTCAAAATTGGCTTGAAAGCGTTTTACTTTTTCTTTATTCTTTGATGTAATATCAGCCTGGCATAACAAGAATAATGATTCCAAATCATCTCCTGCATCAAAGATCAATCTTCGTATAGCCGAGTCTGTTATATCCTCTTTGGTTAAACTGATGGGTCTTAAATGCAATTCAACCATCTTACGAACAAACCTCATTTTCTCATTTTGCGGCAATTTCAACTGCGTAAATATTTTAGGCACCATTCTTCCTCCAACTACTTCATGACCATGAAACGTCCATCCATGGCCTTCTTCAAATTTTTTGGTAGCAGGTTTGGCGATATCATGAAGTACCGCTGCCCATCTAAGCCATAAGTCATTTGTAGTCTGGCAAATATTATCAACCACCTGTAACGTGTGATAGAAATTATCCTTATGCCCTTTGCCATCAATGTATTCAGCACCTGCCAGAGCTGTCATTTGAGGAAAAATAATTTGAAGCAATCCTGTTTTAAACAACAAATCAAATCCAACAGATGGCTTTTTAGTAAGTAGAATTTTGTTCAGTTCTTCCGCAATTCTTTCGCCGCTAACTATCTTGATTCTTTTTGCCATTGAAGCAATGGCTGTTAGTGTATTGGCTTCAATTTCGAAATTGAGTTGAGCTGCGAATCGAATGGCACGCATCATTCTCAATGGATCATCACTAAAAGTAGCTTCGGGTTGCAAAGGTGTTTTAATGATTTTATTTTCGAGATCAGCAATTCCTTGAAATGGGTCGATTAAGTCGCAAAAATTATTTTGATTGAGGCTTATAGCCATCGCATTAATAGTAAAGTCTCTTCTGTTCTGATCGTCTTCAAGTGTACCAGCTTCTACTAATGGATTTCTGCTTTCAAATTGGTAGCTTTCTTTCCGAGCTCCCACAAATTCTATTTCAATGAACGCTTCTTCAGATGATGAATCAGTTTCATTGATTTTAATTTGTGCGGTGCCGAAATTTTTAAAAAAATTGACATGAGGTTTATTGTCAAAATACATTGCAGTTTCATGAGCCAATGCGATACCATCTCCAATACAAACCACATCAATATCTTTGGTATTTCGACCTAGAATTTTATCTCTCACAAAACCACCCACCACATAAGCATCGATTTGCAACTTATGAGCAGCTGCAGCAATCTTCTCCAGAACTATTTTTTCAGAATTTGTAAGAGGGATATACATGAAACGCAAAAATAACGTTTGTATGATAAATAATGTTTGTTGTTTGTTTAATAGTTCAAAAGGTTCAATGTGTTCAAAATGTTTAAAAGGTTAATGAAGAACTCATTGAACGATTTGAACGTTTTAAACTTTTGAACTTTTTATTAAAGTGGCATTATAATTGAACAATACAACGTTCACTAAAAAAATAAGGACAATAGCATTAAATTTGCCAAATTGTCTTTTTATATAAAATTGTTATGAATAAAAATATTTTTACACAGGGTAATGAGGATGAAATGGAGTTTATGCCTATTATACCTTTGAACGAAGAAGAGCCGGGTGCTGATTCAACGCCGATTCCGGATGAATTGCCAATCTTACCATTAAGAAATACAGTTTTGTTTCCGGGAGTAGTCATTCCGATTACCGTGGGAAGAGATAAGAGTATTAAGGCTGTTTCTGATGCTTATAAAACTGACAAGTTGGTTGGCGTTTTGGCACAAAAAGACAGCAGCATTGAAGAACCTACTATAAATGATTTAGAAAAAATCGGAACGGTAGCAAAAATTGTAAAGCTGATAAAAATGCCCGATGGTGGCACCACGATTATCATTCAAGGACGCAGCAGATTCACTTGCATGGAATTTATATCAGAAGATCCTTACTTCAAAGCCAGAATTCAATTAATAGAAGAAGAGGAACATAAAATGGATCCTGATTTCAATGCCATGATTAGCAGTATTAAAGATTTGGCTGGACAGATTGTAAATGTATCTCCAAACATTCCAAGTGAAGCGGCAATTATTCTAAAAAACATCGAGAAGCCTTCATTCCTTATTCATTTCGTAAGTAGCAACCTGAATTGCGATTTGAAGCAAAAACAACAATTACTTGAAATCAATAACATCAGAGAACGAGGTGAGTTGCTCATGAACTTAATGCATACCGAATTACAATATGCAGAACTCAAAAATAAAGTAACCAATAAAACCAGAGCTGAACTCGATAAACAACAACGTGATTATTTCCTGCAACAGCAAATGAAAGCCATCAAGGATGAATTGGGTGGTGAAAACGCTGCTGAAGTAAAGGAAATGATGAAGAAAGCTGAATCCAAAAAATGGACTGCGGCAGCCAAAGAGATGTTCAATAAAAGCGTAGAGAAATTGGAAAGAATGCATCCTTCTACGCCCGACTATTCAGTTATTTACAACCATCTTGATTTACTACTCGATCTTCCTTGGGAAGAATACACAGAAGATTCTTACGACTTAAAAAAGGCAAAAAAAGTATTGGATAAAGATCACTATGGCATGGATAAAATCAAGGAACGTATCCTTGAATATCTTGCTGTATTGAAACTGAAAGGCGATATGAAAAGTCCAATATTGTGCTTTATCGGACCTCCAGGTATTGGTAAGACCAGCTTGGGTAAAAGTATAGCGGCTGCGATTAATAGAAAATATATTAGAGTAAGTTTGGGTGGTTTACATGATGAAAGCGAAATTCGTGGACATCGCAAAACCTATATTGGCGCCATGCCCGGAAGAATCATTCAATCTATTCGCAAAACGAAATCGAGCAATCCTGTAATGATTTTGGATGAGATCGATAAAGTGGGTGCAGATCATCGTGGCGATCCATCATCAGCATTATTAGAAGTATTGGACCCAGAACAAAACAATTCTTTTTACGATAACTATTTGGAATTAGAATACGACTTAAGTAAAGTATTGTTCATTGCTACTGCCAACAGTCTCAGCAGTATCCAACCTGCCTTAAGAGACAGGCTTGAAATCATCGACCTCAGTGGTTATGCCATTGAAGAAAAAATTGAAATTGCCAAGCAACATCAGATTCCAAAGCAAAAACAAATGCATGGTTTGAAAGAGAATAGCTTTAAAATGAATGATGCAGTGATTGAAAAAATAATTGCAGATTATACAAGAGAAAGTGGTGTGAGAGAATTGGATCGTTTACTCGCCAGCGTTATGCGCTATCAGGCTAAAGAAATGGTGGTAAAAGGCAAATTAAAAACTACGATCACTTCATCTGATATCGAAAAGATTTTAGGTAAACCCAAATTCAGCAATGAAATTTATAAAATGTCGAACATACCGGGTGTTGCAATTGGATTGGCATGGACTTATGTTGGTGGTGATATCCTATTTATTGAAACACAGCTAAGTGATGGCAAAGGAGAATTGAAAATGACAGGGAACCTTGGTAATGTAATGAAAGAAAGTGCTACAACAGCTTTTACATGGATTCAAACCAATGCAAAAAAAGTTGGTATTAACTCAGAATTTTTTACTACTAAAAATGTACACATACACATTCCTGAAGGTGCCGTACCCAAAGACGGACCAAGTGCAGGTATTACCATGATGACCGCTTTAACAAGCGCATTCACAGGAAGGAAAATAAAGCCTTACTTAGCCATGACCGGCGAAATTACTTTACGCGGACAAGTATTACCTGTTGGCGGTATAAAAGAAAAAGTGCTGGCTGCAAAACGCTCAGGCATTAAAGAAATCATCATGTGCTGGCAGAATGAAAAAGATGTTGAAGAAATCAATCAAAAATTTATTCAAGGCATCACCTTTCATTATGTGAAAACGATGCAGCAGGTGTTGGAGATTGCGTTGTTATAAAATGTTTGTGGTTTATTGTTTGTTGTTTGTGGTTATATAACAAATCACAAACAACAAACAATAAACAATAAACAAAAACCTAATTCCTAATTTACATATTTGTCCATCCAATCCTTCTCCTTCTCAGTCGTCAGCGCTTGTAATACTCCTGTAAAAAAGATTACAGCAACATTAATGAAAAGGAACAGCAAATTGAATTCATAATACCTTTCTATATCAGGATAATGGTTCGTAAAAAACTCCTTGAAATCAATAAATAGTACCACTGACCAGCTAATCAATCCGGAAGAGAACAAAAAATAAGAAATATATTTCACCCATTTTGAAGGATGGTATTTTGTCTTTCTAAAAAAGATGATGTGCACCGTTCCAAACAATGTTGGTGGAATCAATAATACGATGCACATATAAAAATAGGTAAACCAAGGAATGGCATCGAAGCCACTGCTAATTAACCTCAAAGCCAGCATTATCAATGCTACTAAAAGAATAAATCCTATAACTGAAAACAAAATATTTCCAAACAACCTCAAAAACCTTCCGCCTTGATTATACATGTGTTTGATTATTTAAAATAACTCAGATTTGTTTTTGGAGTTAAAGTCAGCAAAGTGTCATAAATTAATTTGATGGTATTTTCAATATCGTCTTTGTGCAACATTTCCACGGTTGTATGCATATAACGCAAAGGAATCGAAATCAATACAGAAGGACAACCATCATTGGCATAAGCAAATGAATCGGTATCAGTGCCCGTACTTCTGCTTACTGCACGCAATTGAACAGGAATTTTTGATTTAGCAGCCACATCCTGTACAAGATTCAATAACTTATTATGAACTGCAGGACCATAGCATAAAGAAGGACCAGCGCCACATTTACATTCGCCCTCTATAATTTTATTAATCATTGGCGTAGTACTGTCATGCGTAACGTCTGTAATAATAGCCACATCAGGCTTGATACGACGGGCAATCATCTCCGCTCCTCTTAATCCAATTTCTTCCTGAACAGCATTTACAACATATAATGCAAAAGGCAATTTCTTTTTATTTTCTTTCAGCAATCTGGCCACTTCTGCAATCATGAAACCTCCAATTCTATTATCGAAAGCACGACCAATTAAATAACCATGAGCCAATTCATCATAACCTTCTTCGTAAGTAGCAACTGCTCCAATGTGAATACCTAAAGCTTCTACTTCTTTTTTATTTCGAGCACCACAATCAAGAAAAAGATTATCAACTTTTGGTTGTGGTTCTTTACTATCGTTGTTGCTTAAACGCGTGTGAATGGCCGGCCATCCGAAAACAGCTTTTACCGGACCTTTTTTACCATGTATTAAAACACGCATTGATGGCGCAATCTGATGATCAACACCTCCATTTCTTTTTAAATAAATCAACCCTTCAGCAGAAATATAATTGACAAACCAACTGATTTCATCAGCATGAGCTTCTATAACTACTTTAAACGGAGCTGTTGGATTAATAACACCAACTGCAGTTCCATAAGGATCAGTAAACATTTCATCGACATGTGGTTTTAAATATTTCATCCACAGCACTTGCCCGCTGCTTTCAAATCCTGTTGGAGAAGCATTGTTGATATATTCTTTAAGAAATGCATAAGAAGCATCACTCACAATTGATTTTTTAGATTTTGCCTTTGCCATATT
>CALCNY010000256.1 GCA_937897585.1 uncultured Chitinophagaceae bacterium
AATCTGCAGAAGGTGTGTTAATATAAAAATCTGTCAAACCAAAAACTAGATCAAATAAATTTTGTTTAAAATAAAAATCTGCAACACATTAATCACCAAATACAATCTGGCGGTTGCACCTACTACTCTGGAAAGGATAAAAAAACTGGCGCCAACTTTATGTGCATTCACACCAAATCGAGTTTCGAGATATGTGTAGATGCTGGTTAGATTCATCCTGTAATACAAAGGCAACAAAACAAAGGCAATGACAATATAACCCAACAGATATCCCAACACCACTTGAAAATAGAAGAAATTGCCACTCCCTACTCCACCCGGTACACTTACAAAAGTGACACCACTTAATGATGTGCCGATCATTCCAAAAGCCACCAACATCCAGTTACTTTTCTTGTTACCAATAAAAAAAGATTCATTATTGGACCCTCTGGAGGTGTACCAGGCGACCGTTAGTAACAATAAAAAATATCCGATTACAAAAGCAAAAAGTACTGCTGGAGACATAGCTGACTTTATTTTTATGGGGTTACATTAATAATTTTTGAAGATAAACAAAATTGTATTCCCTTTGCGACAAATACACTAAAAATGTCGATAAAATCAATGGCTGTATTCTGTGGGAGTCAAAAAGGAAACGAAACTATTTTTGCTGAACAAACTTATCAAATTGGAAAAATTCTTGCTGAAAAAAATATAAACATTGTATATGGTGGTGCCGACCGTGGATTAATGTCGGTGATTGCAAACGCTGGTCTTAATGCCAATGGCACTGTGATTGGAGTGCTTCCTCAATTGCTTCGAGAAGTTGAATTACAACACAAAGGACTTACCGAATTGCATGTGGTAGATACCATGCATACACGAAAACAAATGATATTCAATAAATGTGATGCAGCTATCATCTTACCAGGAGGCTTTGGCACATTAGATGAATTGTTTGAAATGCTCACCTGGAATCAATTGAAAATTCATGAAAAGAAAATCTTCATATTAAACAGCAATGGATTTTATGATCATCTCATTGCACACATACACAAAATGCATGAAGCTAAGTTTTTGTATTTCCATCCTGATGAAATCATTACCATCATCAACGAGCCGGAAGAATTGAAACGATTTCTTTAATTATTTTTTCCCTTGAAATAAAGCGATGTTGTAACCTGCTCTGAAAATGGGAAAAGATCGATTAAAATTATCTCTATATGGTGAGTGAGGCGTAAATGGGACTGTTGTGTTAGAATTTGAATATGTCTCAGTTGCTTTTCCAAAACCATCAGCAACGTCCCACAAGACAGAAAAATAATAATATGACTTTTGATAAGGAAAATCTTTTCCATTTGAAATTCCTGCTCCTACTAAAAAACTTCTTACATCAGATTTATATGTCACATACCCTCCGGAATTATAACCAGTTGGCAAATATTTAGATCTAAGAAAATTGTATTCAACTTGGCCTTGTGCAAATAAGAATTTGACTGGAAATATCCTAACAAAAGCACCCGGTCCATAAGAAGTGGATCTGAATTTATCAAAAGAACCAGGTCCTGAAACTTCACGTTCGGACTGATAATTAATACCAGTGTTGATTGCGACATCAAAGAACTTATTAAAACTATAGCCAATAAAAGGGCTTATTCCCATTGCTGTAACCTGGTTGCCAAAAGTTGCATTTAATGTCCCTCCTGTAAATACATTTTCTTTCTTGAAAAACTTTTCATTGTCCTCATCTTGTGAAAATGCAGAAAGTGAAAGACTAACGGTTACAATTAACGCTATAAGGAATTTATTTTTCATATATTTTCATTTTAGACTTATTTGTTGGTGACAACACCAACAAAAGCAGTTTTTTGCCGATGTTGGTGATAACACCAACATCGGCAAGATATCGTACTATTTAAATATTTTTTCTGCGTTGAGAATATTATTCGGATCAAATACCTTTTTAATATTCTTCATCAGCGCCATACTCACATCATTAAAGGCAATGTCCATGTATTCTTTTTGAATCAAGCCAATTCCGTGTTCACCACTGATGGTGCCTCCTAAAGATTTCACCAATTTAAATAAAGCCTTCAAAGCCGGAATTACATCAGGGTTATTCAAACTGTAAATACTGCCTTCTTTTTTAATTCTGATGTGTAAGTTACCGTCACCGGCATGGCCGTAACATACCGCATGAAAATCATATTGTTTACCCAATTCTTTTACACCTCTGATTAAAGCAGGGAGTTCCGCTCTTGGAACCACAGTATCTTCCTCAATAGTGTATCCAGCAAGCTTAACCGCTTCAGCAGCCCTTCTTCTCAATTTCCACAATTCTGCTTTTTGCTGTGCATCATCTGCAAAGAAGACTTCACCACAATCAAATTCTGTTAGTACAGCAGCAATGGCTTCCATCTCGGTCATCAAAGTATCCAAATGATTGCCATCAACTTCGATAATCAAATGTGCAGCCATTTCATCGGTCACCGGAACAATAGCGCTGTCAACAAATTTGCTGACGATTTTTAACGCATCTATTTCTACTAACTCCAAAGCACTTGGCGTAAAGCCTGCTCTGAAAATAGCGCTTACCGCTGCACCCGCTTTTTCCAAATCATTGAAAGGAACCAACATCAACAAATCATGCTTGGGATGTGGAATTAATTTCAACACTATTTTTGTTACCAAACCCAAAGTTCCTTCACTACCCACTATCAATTGCGTGAGATTGTATCCTGTAGAATTTTTTAAGACGTTGGCGCCTGTCCAGATTATATCACCAGTTGGCAAGACAACCTCAAGATTCAACACATAATCCTTTACAACGCCGTATTTCACTGCCTTAGGACCACCACTGTTTTCGGCGATGTTGCCACCGATAAAGCAACTGCCTTTACTACTTGGATCAGGCGGATAAAACAAGCCTTTTTCTTTAACTGCATTTTGTAGTACTTCGGTTATCACTCCAGGTTCGGTAGTTACTTGTAAATTTCTTTCGTCAATTTCAATAATGTTGTTCATTCTTTCAAATGAAACAAGAACACCGCCAAATTGTGGTAGTGCACCACCGCTTAATCCTGTGCCTGCACCTCTTGGTGTTACCGGAATTTTTTCTTCATTGCAAATTTTCATTACAGCACTTATTTCTTCAGCTGTCTTTGGTTTTATAACAATATCTGGTAAGAAATGAAGATTTTCTGTTTCATCATGCGCATAATGATTTCTGTTTTCATCGTCTGTAAAAACATAATTTTCACCCAAAATATTTTTTAAAGAAGGAAGAATGCGATGAAAATCACTCATGACAACAGGCTTTTTTAGAATTAATTTTTTGTGAAGCAAAATTCGTAAAAAATACTTTAATAAAACGAAAATGTTGAATCAATTATCAGAAGCTAGGACAAAGAGATTGACGGTCGGCTTTATTACCATATAAACCATTTTTAACGACACTGAATTCTGCTGCACCTCTGTATTGATTGAAGTTTTTCAATGTTGAAATCGTGGCATCATAACTGAAAGTGAATTGCAATTGATTCAACTGAAAACCCAACATTGGCATCACAGCGTCTTTCCATCTGTAATAACAGCCTGTAATGAACTGCTTTTCTCCCTTTTCTGAAAGGTTGATATTAGCAAGAGAACCAAATTCCAAAGAAGAAGCATTTACTTGGTTGGTATAAAAAATATTGGGTTTCAAGATTAATCTATCATTGACTTTGATGATAGCATTAACAAAACCTATATGTCGCATCGGAATAAAACCATCACCATTATTGTCATTAAAAAAACTTTCTTTTGGTTTATTAACATGATGAATGGAATAACCTGCATTTATGTAAATATCATCATTAGGAAAAAAAGCGTAATTAATGCCAGCTTGAATATCAAGATAAGTAACGCTTGTGTTGTCGAGAATTACTAAAGTCGGCAGATTGCTATCGAAAAAATGACCATCAAACTGATCTGGAAATTTCAAGCCACTGACATCAATTCTTTTGTTAACATAGCCAACATTAAAACCACCACTTAACAAACTGCTACTACCCAGCATTTGATGATAGGCAACAGAGCCATATATTTTTGTTGATTTTAAAGAACCACTTCCGGCTACATCACTCAATGCCAAAAATCCAAAACCCATCCATCCATTTTCAAGTTTATCTCGGAATACCTGAGCATCGCCAAAAACACTCATGGTTTTATAAGGCGAGTTCATGATATTGCTGTATTGATTTCTGTAGTGAGCCCCCATTCTAAAATCCGCATCAGGTATGAATCCTGTATTAGCAGGATTAGTGCTTAATGGTGAATTGAAAAATTGAGAGAAATGAAGATCTTGAGCGGAAGAAGAGAAAGTAAAAAGTAAAAAGTAAAAAGTAAAAAAGTGCTTTATGTTTGTTGCATAAAATTTGCGCTGACCTTTTTTGAAATCAGTTTTGATTAGTTTTAATATTTTAGCAACAATGTTATTCATTACCTAATTAATGTGATGTCACCTGTTTTTTTCACAAGCTGACCATTGGTTAAATTCGCTTCCAATGTATATGTATAAACATCCATGGGCTGAAGCTTACCTTTGAAAGTTCCGTCCCAACCTTTGTAAATGCTGTTAGATTGAAAGACGAGCTGTCCCCATCGGTTATAAATTTTCCAGTCGAGTTTAGATATGCCAAAACCTTTTACTTTAATTACACCATTCTCACCAAATCTTCCAGGTGTAAATGCATTAGGTACATCAAGTAAAGGATCTATTAAAGTTCTTACGACAAGTGTAAAAGTATCTGTACATTCATATTGATTGTAAGCTATCAATTGTGCATTGAAATTATCGGTTGAAATATATTGATATGGCGGATTTTCTGCTGTAGAACTTTGTCCATCACCGAAATTCCATAAATAATGTGTTGCACCTGTAGACAAGTTTGTGAATTGGGTTGGTGTATTTGTTATAGGTGGATTGGGCTGCCAAGTGAAAGCCGCATTGGGTCTTTCTGAAACGATAAAACTAAAATAATCGGAAGTATCTATCAAATTACATGTATTGGGGTCACGAGCGATTATGCGTACCTGATAAGTGCCTGGTGTAGAAAACAATTTTACGGGATTTTCAACATTAGTTGTGGTACCATCACTGAATTCCCAGGTTACATCTGATGTGCCCGAAAGGTTTGTAAATAATGCATTGTAAGGCACACAACCCACAGGCGATGTTGATAATTTAGCTTCCACCAAAGGATTTACTTTTAAAATCAGTTTTTTAGAATCTGGTGAATTACAGAAGTTATCATCATTTAAATAAAGTGTAACGGTATAAGTACCAACTGCCGGATAATTGTGTGAACCATTAAAAGAAGTTTGGCGTGGAGAGCCATCACCATAATCCCAACTAAAACTTTGTGAAGAAAAACTACCTCTTGTTGGTGTAGATAAATTATTGAAACTATAACTCAAACTCGTACAAGGCAAATCTTTAACCGCTGTAAAATCAAGTGTAGTCAAGTTATCACCTGCTTTGATTTTAAGATAAAAAGTATCTCTGATATTACAGGTCAATGAGTCTTCTGCGATTACTCTTACGGTATAAACTCCAACTGTATTATAGGTAGTAAATGTAGAATAATCAGGTGCCAAAGTTGTATCTCTTAATCCATTACCAAAATCCCAGTAATACTTTTTGGCTTTTTGTAAGGTATCTGAAAAATCAACCCTGAAGGGAACACAACCGGCAGTATCATTCAATATAGCGTTTATGGATGACCGTGGCCCAGCAGCAACACCCGAAAAATTCATTTCAATTTTAACCGCAGCTTCATTACAATTGGAGCTTCCATTCAACCTTCTCCATGCTCCTGTTGTTGTTGGAAAAGTAGCGCCACCATTGCAATTGGCACACATAGCCTGATAAATAGTTCCATTTTCATCAAATCGACTGGTACCGCCATCAACATGATCGCCAGTTGTGCCACGGTATTGTCCAAAATTGGAAGCGAATAAAATATCACTGGCATTTTTCTTCAATACAAAAAAGTAAAAATCTTCACCATCAGGAGGATTAGCACCAGATAAAGAATTAACTAAAGGCAGTCCATTTGTATTGCCATTAGAATATCCTTTAAATACATTGATACCGCCACCCCAACCTGAAACATAAACATTTTCACAACGATCGACCATAAATCCAATGGGAGAAATATTGGGAGAAAGTGATCCTGTTCCAAAAACTGTAGAATAAGAAAATCCAGATAAATCCGGCTTTAACTTACTAATGAATTGTGCACTATTGGGGTTGCTATAAGTTGCATTCAAAACAGGCCAAACTCCTGTTGTGGTTCCCATTACATAAGGATATCCGGCTCTGTCGAACTTTAATCCATAAACCATATCTATGCCAGTTGTTCCCAAATAAGTTGTCTTATTTATTCCCGTTCCATCAAGTCTTAATTTTACTACAAACCCATCAGTTGTACCACCTTGATAATTTGGATAGATTGCACCAATTTTATTTCCGGGAAGATTATTACTTGTTGTTCCACCTGCTACATACAAATCATTATTTACCGGATTGAAAGTGGCCACAAAGCAGGCGTCATCACCTGATCCACCAAAGTAACTTCCAAATAAATATGTCGATAAATTAGGATTGAATTTTAGAATGACGCCATCTTGTTGCCCACCTCCGAAACCCGCTGTATTTAAAGAATTACCAGTAACAGGAAAATTATTTGACTGGGTACAAGACGCTAAAATAATGTTGTTGCTGTTGTCGAGAATAACTTCACTTCTTGCATCATCGCCGTAATTACGTCTGGTTCTATCAGCACCATCAGGTGATTCATATTTAGATCTGATGTTGACCCCATCATTTCCTGAACCGCCGATTTTAACTGAACCAATCAACGCTGTTCCTGTAGCATTGAATTTTGTGATGACGATATCATTATTGCCGCCAGGGCCTATAACGGGTATTGTTGTGGGGTAATTTACAGAGAAAGACCTTCCTGCCACAATGAGATTTCCTTGCGCATCTACAATCATACTGTGCGGCTGTTCATTACCGTTACCTCCAAGATAAGTAGCATACAATCTGTCTGTACCATTTGAATTGAATTTGAATATAGCAATATCATGTCCTTTTAAAACGCCCTCGAATACACCACCATTATATGTTGTTTGATAAGCTCCTGGTGAAGTCAGATATCCGTTTCCAAAAGCAATGCCACCAGCATAAAAACTCCCATCCGGACCGGGTGTTGCCGTATAACCCCAGTTATCAACTGCACTTCCTGTGAATGAAGAAAAAATGATGGCAGGATCAATGATCATCATTTTTGTTTTATCATAATTACCTAAATCGAAGGAAACTTTATTATTTTCAACCTGATAATGACAACCAATTTGTATCCTATTTCCTGATGGGTCCGGCTGATAAGAATAAGGATACAATTCTTTTACATCACCTGCTGTAGTTTTTATTACAAGTTGATCATTCTCTCTATACACTTTTTCAGGTCCGCGGTAGTTCATCACAATTTGTGAAGGATCCGCTCCCGGATAAATGATAAAATCGTATTTCAAGCGATCGCCATCAGTGTAATAACGTATATCTATGTTGGGGTAAATATTTTTAAACTGAACAGCTTGGAAGATTTTACACTCGCTTTTCCATTTGGATGCATCATTTCCAATAAAATAATTATTGTAAGTTTTAATCTGTTTATCAGGAAGACATTGTGATAAATCAGAAGCGCCTTCAAAATCGACATCATAAAAAAATGAATGCAAAATTATCTTTTCATCAAGTGATGCTTTTGAAATATTACGTCCATGCATAGCCGAAGTAATCTTATCCCATTCCTCAGCATTATGCAATAAAACCGAAAATCCTTTTTGTCTTAAGAAAAATGAACCTGAGGTGAAATCACCTTTATATTTGACCTGTTGATCCCATTGACCTTTATTTTCTACAAATTCCATTTGTGCTATACTTTGCTGAAAAGCAAGCAACAACATGAAAAATGGAAATATCTTTTGCAACAGTTTTAAATTTTTGTTTTGAAGTTAATCTTTATAACAAATATTGTCAATGATTTGTTGATACACTTAATCCATTATGCAATTTTACTCCACCCTGTTTTTCCTCTTATGGATTGAATGTAATTTTTTAAAGACTGATGTTCGGGTAAATTCAATTCTAAATCTTTTTCAAGAATTTCCGAAACGGCATTCCGGGCTACTTCCAGCATAGGCTTATCGTCAACAATATTCGCCAGTTTAAATAACAAAGCTCCACTTTGACGGGTTCCTTGAATATCACCAGGACCTCTCAATTCCAAATCTTTTTCAGCAATTTTAAATCCGTCATTAGTTCCCACCATAATTTTCAATCTTTCCCTGGCATCATTGGAAAGTTTAGACCCTGTTAATAAAATACAATAACTTTTATCAGCGCCTCTTCCTACCCTTCCTCGCAGCTGGTGTAATTGAGAGAGCCCAAATTTTTCAGCACTTTCAATCACCATAACGGTTGCATTTGGAACATTAACGCCTACCTCTATAACCGTGGTCCCAACTAATATATGAGTATCTTTTGTGGCAAAACGTTGCATATTTGTTTCCTTTAGATCTGCAGTTTGTTTACCATGAACCATGCTAATCCAATACTTCGGCTCAGGAAAAAAAGATTTCACCTCTTCATATCCTTTCATCAAATTTTCATAATCGAGTTTGCTGCTTTCTTCAATCAATGGATAAATGATATAAGCTTGTCTGCCAAGCCCCAATTGCTCTTTAATAAAATCCATCACCTGAGATCTGGTATTTTCAAATCTGTGTGTAGTGGTTATGGGCACACGACCTGGCGGCAATTCATCAATAACACTATAATCCAAATCACCATAAACCGTCAATGCCAATGTTCTGGGGATTGGCGTTGCGGTCATTACCAATACATGAGGAGGTATTAAGTTTTTCTTCCAAAGTTTTGCTCTTTGGGCAACACCAAATTTATGCTGTTCATCAACAACTGCAAATCCAAGATTTTTAAACACCACATTGTCTTCAATAATGGCGTGCGTTCCAATCAAAATATTCACAGTCCCATCTTCACAACCAGCGAGTATGGGTTTACGTTGTTTTGCGGTAGATGAGCCAGTAAGCAAACTAACCTTGATATCAATATTTTTTAATTGAGCAGTAATGGTATTAAAATGCTGTTGCGCCAGAATCTCAGTAGGTGCCATCAATACGGCCTGAAATCCATTATCAACAGCCATTAACATGGATAAAAGAGCAACCATCGTTTTACCACTTCCAACATCCCCTTGTAATAATCGGTTCATTTGTTTGCCACTACCCGTATCTTTTCGGATTTCTCTGATGACATTTTTTTGTGCATTGGTTAATGTGAAAGGCAATTCATGTTCATAAAACTGATTGAACAAAGGACCAATCTTTTCAAACAACAAACCTTTACTTTGTTTATGTCGGCTGATTCTTACGAGTTGAATAGCAAATTGAGCAAAGAAAAATTCTTCAAATTTAAGTCTTCTCACAGCCTGTTGATAATAGCTTTCGCTGGTAGGCATATGAATTTGTCGAAAGGCATCAAATCTATTCATTAGCCTGAATTGTTCTAGCAAATGAACCGGTAGATTTTCAGGTAAATCCTTTTCAGTTATTTTTTTAAAAAGCTCCTGAGTAAATTTTCCAATGGCTTTGGCAGTAAGTCCTTTTGATTTTAATTTTTCTGTTGTAGGATAAATTGGTTCTAAATAAGCTTTACCTACTGCATTTTGAGGAGTGTAAATTTCTACTTCAGGATGCGACAACTGCGGCTTGCCCATAAAAAAACTAAGCTTACCAAATACCAGATAAACGTTTCCAATTTGCAGCATTTTTTCCATCCAGGAAATCCCTTGAAACCAAACCATTTCTAAAATACCGGTATTGTCTTGCAAATAAGCCACTAATCTTCTGGAACGACGTTCGCCAATGATTTGAATGTCTACAATTTTTCCTGCCACTTGAGCGTAATCATTTCCATGTGAAAGAGATCCGATTTTCTCAACTTTGGTTTTATCAAGATGTCTTAAAGGATAATGTTCTAATAAATCTTTGAAAGTAAAAATGCTGAGTTCTTTGCGCAACAAATCTCCTCTTATCGCAGTGATTCCGGTAAGATATTCAATCGGACTTGATAATATGTTGGAGCCTGGTTGGATATTTTTTATTTTTTGCAAAGATATCCAAGCTATTCGCTAATTAATTCCTAGGAGAGCGATTTTTATTGTAAAACTTCTTTTTACCCGGTCTGGATTTCGGCTGGGGATTGTAATCCGGAGTAGGGCCGAGTGATTCGGGAACCAAACCTTTGGGAACGCTGTATTCAATCAACTTTTCAATGGCAGCAAATTTATGTTGTTCATGCTCACTCACAAACGTATATGCCGATCCATCCGCCTGAGCACGGGCAGTTCTACCAATGCGATGCACATAATCCTCGCCATCATGAGGCACGTCGTAGTTAATCACCAATTCAATATTATCTATATCAATTCCTCTGCTTAAAATATCTGTGGCTATCAATATTGTAAGTCTTCCACTTCTGAAATCACTGAGTACCGATTCTCGTTTTTCTTGTTCCAAGTCACTATGAATCTCATCAGCATTGAAACCCGCGCGTTTCAAATCTCTTGTCAGGTTTTTCACATTCAATTTGCTGCTACAAAAAATCAGTGTGTTGCTGAATGTCTTTTGTTTTAAAAGATGTGAAACCAATGGTATCTTCTGTGGTTCGTAAACAAAAAAAACTTTTTGAATAATCTTTTCTGCAGGTTTACTAATAGAGATATTAACCTCCAAAGGTTGGTGTAAAATATTTCTGGCCAGCTCTCTAATTTTTGGTGGCATTGTAGCAGAGAACAAAAGGTTCTGTCTTTTTGCAGGCAATTGTTTGATGATAAAATTAATATCGTCAACAAAACCCATATCTAGCATTCTGTCGGCTTCGTCTAAAATCAAACATTGAAGGCCATTTAATTTCACATATCCCATTTTGATATGAGCCAACATTTTACCGGGTGTGCACACTACAATATCTGCACCCATGCTCAACGCTTTTTTCTCTTGCACAAAAGCATTGCCATCTCCACCACCATAAACTGCAATTGAACTAATACCAGTGAAATAAGAAAATCCTTCTAAATGTTGTGAAATCTGAATAGCAAGTTCTCTTGTAGGAACAATCACCAATGCAGTAATAGACTGGCCATTGGAATTGCCATTAAGAATATTATTGATGAGTGGTAATAAAAATGCAGCAGTCTTTCCAGTGCCTGTTTGTGCAGAAGCAATAACGTCTTTACCTGTAAGTATATGAGGGATAACCTGTTCCTGTACGGGAGTTGCGGCTTCATATCCTGCAGCGTCTATGCCTTCCATTAAACGCTGATCAAATCCAAATTCTGTAAACTTCAAACCTTTAAAAATTTTTGTGAAGATAGTGTTTTTATAGGTTGTAAGGTTATGATGTATCTTGCATTCAAATTATAACCATGATAAAAGTTGGTGAATACAATCAGTTAAGGGTTTTAAGAACAGTTGACTTCGGTGTATATCTTGATGACAGCAAAGAAGGCATTTTACTTCCTAAGCGATTTGTTCCCACAGGCCTAAAAGATGGAGATATACTTAATGTGTTTGTTTATCATGATGGTGAAGACCGCCTAATAGCTACCACACAGCATCCTAAAGGAATCCTCGGTGATATAGTTAAATTAAATTGTGTGAGTGTGACGCCTCAGGGTGCATTCCTGGATTGGGGATTGATGAAAGATATTTTCGTACCTAAATCACAACAGTTACAAAAAATGATGCCGAACGGATCCTATCTTGTCAAAATATATCTTGATGAACAAACAGGAAGAATAGCTGCTTCAGAAAAAATAGACCAATATTTATCTAATGATGTACTCTCTGTAAAGGAACTGGAAGAAGTAAAACTAACGGTTTACAGAAGAACAGATATTGGTTATGTTGTGATCATCAATCATAAACATACCGGTGTTTTACATCACAATGAAATTTACAGAAATATCACATCTGGCGATACTTTCAATGGTTTCATCAAAAAAATATACCCAAAAGAAAACAAAATAGATGTGGCTGCAGGCAAAGTGGGTTATAAAAGAGTTGAAGATGAAACAGGAAAAATTTTAAGATTACTCGAAGAAAACAATGGCCAATTAGCCTTCAACGACAAATCAAATCCTGATGATATTTATGAATTCTTTCAGATGAGTAAGAAAACTTTTAAAATGACCATTGGGAATTTGTACAAACAAAAACTCATTTCAATTGGTGAAAAAGGAATCGAATTGAATAAATGATTTTATCATGGCCAGAATTAAATTAGATCTTCACGACATCTACAATAACAGCAAAGCCATTGACCAGGCGCTTTTACAGGCATTTGAAGATGCTATCGATAAACGCATTCGTGAAGTTGAAATCATTCCCGGAAAAGGCAGCGGTCAACTTAGAAAAAAAGTAGAAAGATTTCTTCAGTTGCCGCACATCAAACCATTGTATCACAGAATTGAAAATGATAGCAAAAATTTTGGAAGATTATTCGTGTACTTCAAATTTTAAAAGTATTCAATCAATGCGATTTTACTAAAATCCTTTAGAATCCCTTCATCTACAAATTCAACATCACCTCCACTGGCTAATACCTTTTCAATGATATCATCAACTGCGTCTTTGATATAAAAAGGTTTTTGTACCAAATCATCATTGTTATAAATCACATCAGGCGAAGAACCATGTTGAGCAGGAAAAACAAAATTCTTTTCAACAACCAGCAGTCTCCCTCTTTTTTCACCTGCAGCTTTCCAAACCTGATTGATACCAACAGCCAACTTTTTACAACCCATAGCTTCTTCAATTTGATTCATGACTTTTTTCTGTTGTACAATTTTCCAGTTCTGTAAATAGGGCGTCATAATTTTATGAAACTCTGCTTCAGTACTTTCTTCAAAATTACCTGGAATATAATCAATGACGTGTTTGATATTATGTGATAGCGCTTTAAAATGACCAATTGTTTTTGGAGTACCCATAACAAACAATGGCAGCTTATACGCATTAAGTAGTAATGTCAATCCATTATCCGTGTGCATCAAAAACTTATTCAGTAGAATTTCTTTTCTTTTATTTTCATCAGAGAAATTAGCTATTTTTTCGCTGATGTCATTTTTATAAGCTTCTATATTATCAGGAACGTTGGAAGTGATTCTGATAAAATGTACAGTGTTTCCTAAATAAATTTTCGTCCATTTGCTACTTAATACTGCCAGTAAATATTTATGTATTTCTTTTTTACTGTACACTAAATCTCTGATTTCAAAAGATTCATCGATGATAATTTTTTCATCCACAGGCATATCCAAATAATATACCTTTTCAATCAAAGGACTAACGAATATGGCTATACTTTTTTTGTGTGTATTGTAATTTAATTCATCAATAACCTTGTGTAATTTTTGCATTACTGGAAAAGATTTCTCTTCGGGATAATTGATTTCAATTTCTTTTTCGATTTTATCAACGGCTATTTTAAGTTTATAATCCAGCTCTTTTTTCAAACCCATTTTTGGATCAAAAGGCATGATCAACGAAATACAAGGTAGATACTTAGGAGCTGTAAGTACTTCTGCAAATGACTCCATTAGATTCGTGTGCATAAAAATTTGGTTTAGTAGTTAAAAAATCGATTTCGTTTTTATTCACTTGAAATATTCAAGTAAATATTTGAACTTAAAGAGGAGCCAATTGTTGAATGATTTCGTTAGCTGAAGCAATGCCTGACTTTCTCCAGATTACTTTTCCTTTTTTAAAAATAATGACCGTTGGAATTGATTGTATACTAAATTGGTTGGCATAAAATCTGTTCTTATCAATATTCATTTTAAGAATGGTAGCAGATTCACCAACAACATGTTTTACATTGCTTAATACCGGAAGCATTGCTTTACAAGGTGCACACCAATCTGCAAAAAAATCTACAACTACGGGCAACTCGCCTTCTATGTGATGTTGAAATGTGGTTTCCATTTTCTTTTTTTAATTAGATATTCTTCTCCAAATCTGCTGTTCTTGCAAAGCCACTAAACGTTTGAGATGCTTTCAATCCAGCTTCGTTTTGTTCTTCCAATGTGAGTTCATCAGTACCGGAAGTCTGTATCCAATGATCTCCATTTTTCCTGTACACTTGAACAGACAAATTGAATTGTTGTAAAAACATCATTTCCAAGACACCTGTTTTTTGCCAGTAGTGGATTTCAATAAAACCGCTATTAAGTGAACTATGTGTAACATCTGAAACGGTCTGATCTTGTTGTAATAAATCTTTTGAAGCACTAGATTCCTGACATTTATGTGACTTACTAAAAAACTCTAGTTTAAGAAATGGATATACTTTAGTGAAAGCCGAATTGATATCTTTTAGTTTTTTATTGG
>CALCNY010000257.1 GCA_937897585.1 uncultured Chitinophagaceae bacterium
GACGCTCTTCCGATCTGCTAAGGATAGCCTAATGCAAACCATTCAGGAAGTGGAAGCCACTGCAAATCAGCAATTCCTGGATACTTTCAATAAGACAAGAGAAAATTTCCAAAAAGTATTTAAGGCATTATTTACAGAAGAAGATACTGCAGATATGATTTTGGTAGATCCTGAAAACTTAGCAGAAACCGGAATTGATATCGTTGCCAAACCAAAAGGTAAACGCCCAAGTAGCATCGGTCAGTTGAGTGGGGGAGAAAAGACATTGACGGCAACAGCTTTGTTGTTTGCTATCTATCTTATTAAACCAGCTCCGTTCTGTATTTTGGATGAGGTAGATGCACCGCTTGATGATGCTAACGTGGGTAAGTTTACCAATATGATTAAGCAGTTCAGTGAAAATTCTCAGTTTATCATCGTAACCCACAACAAACAAACCATGAGTGCTGTTGACGTGATTTATGGTGTAACGATGCAAGAGGCTGGTGTGAGCAAATTGGTGCCGGTGGATTTCAGAAGTTTGAACTAAAAAATTTTTACCGCTGAGAACATGAGTGATTAGAGATTTACGCAGCGTTTTTTTTGAATTAAAAAAGTTCTGCGTAAACTCATTACCTCTTATTCTCCGCGGTTAACCCTACCAACTTCCCAATTCTTCCTTTACCTCCTGCGAAGTAAACTGATTTTCCATTTTTTGCTTTTCTGCAAACATGAAAACCTTCTTCAGAAATTTTACTGAAATGTAAACCGTCATCTGTCGTGTAATCGACACCGTTAAGCCCGCAAGTAATCCAGTTAGATTTCCCTAAATATTCTACACAGCTTCTATAGCCGGATGGTGGTTGTTTTGAAAATTCCCATGTTTTTCCTTTGTTTTTAGTGAAACAATAATTCCCTTCAATAGAATCTTTTTTCATGAAGTCGCCACCTACAATCATAAAAGTATTGCTGTCTTTTACAGCAATAGAATTGGCGCCGGTACTTTCTATACCTTGAAGTATAGGGAGTTTTATTTTCTGATTGTTGATTAATAAATTAGAGTGAACACCACCTGTAATGGCAACCATATCATGATTATTCAGTGTTCTGATATTAGTGCCGCTGCTGGCAAAAAACGCTTCTCCACTATCCAAGGGCGGTCGTTTGTTATAAGATTTGGGTTCCCAGGTTGAACTTGTTTTAGATAGTCTTGCAGTGAATGCTTTTCCTTGTATAGGATCACCCAAAACAACACCTGACTTTTCATTCCAAAATTCCATCGCATCTAAAAACATGCCTTTTGTTGTGTCTTCAAACATTAATTCCCAAGTAGCACCAGCGTTGGTTGTTTTTAAAATCCTGGCGGGACAATCAATTCCCATTATAATAGCGGTACTATCATTAAAAGCTTCTATATCTCTGAAATCAGTTTTTTCATAACCGGAAACAGTTTGAAATGACCATTTATTTCCACCATCAACGCTTCTGCCTACAACACCATTGCTTCCACTTACCCAAATGGTTTTATTATCAACCACACTCAATCCACGAAATGATGATTTGACTTCAGCAGAAATAATTTTTACTTGTTGCGCTTGAATTGTTGTGATGAAAAACACAGAAAATAAAAAATAAATTCTAATCATTATGAATTAAATATTTGAAACTTTTGAATGGTTGAAAATGGCTTAAAATCTAAGCAAAACAGCTTTTTTTTATAACTTTTGACTAAGTTAAAATTTAATGGCGAATAACCCAATTTATAAATGAACAATACGTTTTCTACAATAGACGAATATATTTCAAATCTTCTCCAGGCTTCACAGGTTTTGACATCGGATCAGCTTTCAGTTAGCCACTCAGCTGCTGAAAAAATCAATAAATGCAGACAATATCTCGATAATAAAATGGCTGCTTCCGATGATTTATATTACGGAATCAACACCGGTTTTGGTTATCTCCAAAATGTAAAAATTGACGACCACCAATTAGAAATATTGCAAGACAATTTGATAAAATCTCATGCCTGCGGAATGGGAGATGAGGTGCCTTCTTCAATTGTAAAGTTGATGCTGGCTTTAAAAATCAAATCTCTTTGTTATGGTCATTCGGGTGTTCAAATGGCTACAGTTGTTCGTTTGGTGGAAATGTTCAATAAAAATATACTTCCAGTTATTTATACTCAGGGTTCTTTAGGTGCTTCAGGCGATTTGGCTCCCTTGAGTCATTTGTGTTTACCACTTATTGGGGAAGGGGAAGTTTATTTTAATAGAAAGAAAACAAAAGCTGCTGAAGTTTTACAGCATTTCGGTTGGGATATCATTCATCTGCAAAGTAAAGAAGGACTAGCCTTGATCAATGGTACACAATTTATGAGCGCATATGGTATGCATTGTATATTGAAATCTGAGCGTTTGTTGAAATGGGCCAATATTATCGCCGCCATTAGCTTTGAAGGCTTTGATGGCGTTGTATATCCATTCAATCCACATATACATGAAGTACGTGCACATGCCGGACAGGTAAGCGTAGCCGCTACCATGCGTGAATTATTGAATGGAAGTGAAATCGCCTCTCAAAAAAAATCTCAGGTTCAAGATCCATATTCATTCAGATGCATTCCTCAAGTACATGGTGCTACTTTAGATACTTTCAATCATGTGTCTAATGTTTTTTTAAGAGAGATCAATTCTGTTACCGACAATCCTAATATCTTTCCTGACGATGATTTGATTGTAAGTGGTGGAAATTTTCACGGCCAACCATTGGCGTTAGCATTGGATTTTTTATCCATCGCCATGAGCGAAATAGCCAATACCAGTGAAAGAAGAACCTATCAATTGATTTCTGGATTAAGAGGATTGCCTCCTTTTCTCGTGAAAGATGCCGGCTTAAATTCAGGATTCATGATTCCACAATACACAGCCGCGGGTATAGTAAGTGAGAATAAACAATTGTCTACGCCAAGTAGTGTAGATTCAATTCCTTCCAGTATCAATCAGGAAGATCATGTTAGTATGGGTGCCAATGGTGCTGTAAAATGCAAGCGTGTGATAGATAACGTAGAAAAAGTATTGGCTATTGAATTATTGACTGCAGTTCAGGCTATTGATTTCAGAAGGCCATTAAAAACATCTGAACAATTAGAAAAAATAATTGTTTCATTCAGAAAAGAAATTCCATTCAATGAAACAGACAGAATTCTTCATGATGATATGATGAAGTCTGTGGCATTTATACAAAACTATTCATTCAATTAAAATTAAAATAATGAGCAACACTGCCTACGATTTTGAAAAATACAAAACGCCAACCGGAACAACATTAAATTGTAAAGGCTGGGTTCAGGAAGCTGCATTGAGAATGTTATTAAATAATCTTGACCCCAATGTAGCTGAAAGACCTGAAGAATTAATTGTTTATGGTGGAAGAGGAAAAGCGGCTCGTAACATTGAATCATTAGATCTAATCATTAAAGGTTTGAAAGATTTGGAAGAAGATGAAACTTTATTGATACAAAGCGGAAAGCCTGTTGCTATTTTAAAAACGCATAAAGATTCTCCTCGTGTGTTATTAAGCAATTCTCAATTGGTTCCGAACTGGGCCAACTGGAAACATTTTGATGAGCTAGAGAAAAAAGGTTTGATGATGTATGGCCAGATGACTGCAGGAAGCTGGATTTATATCGGAAGCCAGGGAATTGTGCAAGGTACTTATGAAACTTACGGTTCTGCAGCTACCAAACATTTTGGCGGATCTTTAAAAGGCACTTTAAATGTAACTGCTGGTTTGGGTGGAATGGGCGGAGCTCAGCCATTGGCCATTACAATGAACGAAGGAGTGGCGTTAGTTGCAGAAGTAGAAGAGTGGAGAATCGATAAAAGACTGGAAACAAGATATCTTGATGAAAAACATACAGATATTGATGAAGCCATTGATAAAGCTTTACAATACAAAGCTGAAGGTAAAGCGGTAAGTATAGGAGTTCTCTGCAATGCAGTCAACTTACTACAACGATTAATCGATAGAAATATCGTTCCGGATACATTGACAGATCAAACTAGTGCACATGATCCTTTGATAGGTTATATTCCTCATCATTTAAGCAATGAAGAAGCTGATAAACTTCGTGCTGAAAATCCTGATGAATACATCAACTTAAGTTATGAAAGCATGCGCAAACATGTGGAACTCATGCTTGAGTTACAAAAAATGGGTGCTATCACTTTTGATTATGGAAATAATATCAGAGCCAGAGCAAAAGAAAGAGGTTTGGAAAATGCATTTGATTTCCCTGGGTTTGTGCCCGCCTATATTCGTCCGTTATTCTGCGAAGGAAAAGGTCCATTCAGATGGGCGGCATTAAGCGGAGATCCTGATGATATAAGAGTAACAGATGAACTGATGATGGAATTGTTTCCAGAAAATACAGGTATGATTCGCTGGATTAAAATGGCAAAAGAAAAAATTGCTTTTCAAGGTTTGCCTGCTAGAATTTGCTGGATTGGTCAAGGCGAAAGAGAAAAAGCTGGATTGGCATTTAATGAATTGGTAAGAACAGGTAAAGTAAAAGCACCGATTGTAATTGGAAGAGATCATTTAGATACCGGCTCTGTGGCTAGTCCGAATCGAGAAACAGAAGCTATGTTGGATGGCAGTGATGCTGTTGCAGACTGGCCTATCTTAAACGCACTAGTAAATACTGCTGGTGGTGCAAGTTGGGTGTCATTGCATCATGGCGGTGGTGTAGGTATGGGTTACAGCATTCATTCAGGAATGGTGATTGTTGCAGATGGAACAGATGATGCTGCTAAAAGATTAGGACGTGTTTTGAGAAACGATCCGGGCATGGGCGTTATTCGTCACGCTGATGCAGGTTACGAATTAGCTCAAAAAACAGCAACTAAACATCATCTAGATATTAAAGAGAGATTGAAATAAATTAAAATCAATTCCTTTTTTGAAATAAAAATAGCCATGGCAAATATCCATGGCTATTTTATTAGGAATTAATTTAGAAATTGATTCCTAGTCCTAAATTCATGTCTAACACACCCATATTTTGTTCCACTTTCACAAATTGTTCGGTTCCTCCATTTGTAAATGGACCAAAATTCCAGTTTGGTTTCATGTGGTTGTAATAAATGTTTGTAAACAAACAAGTGCTTTCATTGATGTTGTAACGCAGTGCTGTTCCATATTGCCAGGTAAAAGCTTCATTCCATTTCTCATTAGTAATTTGTGTGTTAGACAAACTAAATACAGGAGAATTGGCTTCAGCAACACCAGCCATCAATTTGATGTCGAGCAAAACTTTATCAGATAAATTTACCGTAGCCATTGGACCAGCAAGTATACCATAGTATTGATAATGATCTACTGACAAATTGGGATTATTGAGATCTTTTTTAATTTCATCAATATTCAATTTGTGTCTGGAATAAATAATTGTGGATGTTAATCCGAAATTTTTATCTGCTTGATAATTGAAATTCAAATTTAAATTGTAACCAAATCTAGCGTAACCAGATTGAGGTTCGTTGATATCTTTTTTTTCATATTTGCCAACGGGAAGTGAAGGTCCTCCAGTTAGTGCGATTACAAATTTTTTGTCTGATTTTGTTTTACCAGTTAATTGCGCAAAACTCATAATGCTAGTCAGCATCAGAAGTGTAATAATAAACAGTTGTTTTTTCATGTTGATTTTTTTTAAGTGTAAGATTTTATTTACCAAGTAAAATTATATCTCCAATATTTTTATTAAAATGATGATGAGTCTAACTGAAGTTGACTCCTATCATTTTACACACTTTGTATGATCATTATGATTAGCATCATCATGTCAATCGTTTATTGTCATTTTAATGATATTGTTTTTCGAACAACATTTGCATAGTAACAATATCATTCAATCCAAACGAAAAATTATGACTTACACAAATTCTTACTACATGGTAAACAAACATCAACAACTAATTAAGATTGTAAACTTTTATGAAAAGCAGATTGAAGTATTAGATGATATGCTTGAGGAAATAACTACACGATATAAAACGGCTAACTCTTTTTCAGAGAAAGAATATTTCCATAAAAGGTTTGTTGAAAAACAAAAACTAATTAATGAATTAAAAAATGAAATTAATTCAAACAACTATTTACTGACAAATGACATTGTACAAAATCAAGGAAGGATGACAGATAAGTTTGTACATCAAAACAAACAAATTGAAG
>CALCNY010000258.1 GCA_937897585.1 uncultured Chitinophagaceae bacterium
GAACTGCGCAATTTCACGCCGTGATTTTATAGGTGTTATTGATGCCCGGGTGCGGGAATTATTGGACATGGTAAATGAGGAGTTGAAAAAGAAATAAAATGAGAAGCAACTATAGGAATCTCCAATTGAGTTGCTGGAAAGATGTCGTTAAACTCAATAGAATGATAAGTTGAATTGCTGTTTTTAAAATTGTCGGCTAGTTTAAAAAACTTAACCTCATCATTGCAACAACCGCCTTTCTTTTCAGTCATGCCACAACGGGCACATTTTTCATTTTGTGAACTGTGAAAATCAACACCGGTAAATTTCCCCATGCAATAATGCAGTTCCACAGAAAAGCCTGTAGAAAGCATTAGGTAGAAGAAAGTCAATATCGACAGTAATAATTTTTTCACGGCGTAAAGGTAGACACAACTTGAAAGATATGCTAGTTTTTATTGGAAAAAAAAGGGATTTTAGTGTTAATATTAGCCAACCTTTTCAAACGGTCTTGCATTAATGTAAAATATCCAATGTAAAATATCCAATGTAAAAGTGACCTTTCGGATACGAAATAATCATTTTCTCATGAATAAAAAGTAAAAAGGCAAAAATTAAAATTCAAAAAAATAATTCGTGAATTCGTGGCAATTCTCAACAAAACATAATCAAAGTCCCCCTTTGGGGGATTGAGGGGGCCTCAATTCACAAACCACCACCTAATCCCAAATCTGAAAATAAATCCTTGTGTTGGATACAATGGTGCAGCGAAGTTGTTGTCGGTAAACCCAAATCCATTTTTAAAACTCATGGTATTTAAATTCTCTGCTCTGATAAATGCAGAAAAACCTTTGATTCTAAAATTCACGTAGGCATTTATATCTGGAAGATTTTTTAATGTAAAAGTATCCTGAGGTACAAACTGTCCGGTAACTGGTGAATAACCATAACATTTGTAAGGTGTAAAATATCTCAATTCCAATCCTGTAGACAAATTCAAGTTTTTGAAAAACAGACCTTCAAAAGCAATTCTGTTTCGGGAGTATAAAAGTGGAACTCTTATCGGAGAAGCATTATCAGTTTGTTGTAATGTAGCTTCCGTGTACCAATTCCATTTTCTTGACAGCTTGAATTTCTTTGAAGCTGTTGCCTGAACGACATTAATAGGATTGCCAAACTGTGCAGTTGTGGTATAGTTTTTAAAATAACTGTAATTGATATACAAATGATTTTTAAAACTGAGGTGAATGAAACGGGTAAACAATTCTGCCCCAAAAGATGTAATATTCTCTTTTTTGAAATCAATTGTATTTCCTGGATTAAACGAGGATCTCTCATCAAAAATAAAAGAAGGTGTCCGATTAACGTTATTAAAAAACAAATTGATGCTCCCTGTTTTTTTATTGAGTGCTCTACTTAAAGACGCATACACATTATAATCTCCTTCATTCAAACCTTTGGCATACAACTCCCCTTTTAGCAACATGTCCCATAATTTATTTCGGGTACGATTGCGATATTCGCCATGTACATAAAGATTATAGAATTTTGATTCACTATTGGTAAATGTTCCGGTGATGTTTTGAAGCGTAACACCAGCCAGAAAAAACTGCGCATTGTTTTTGGTATCCGGAAACTGAATTAAACTGATATCATTTTTTATAGAAGACCATTTTTCCTGAACAGTAAAGGTGTCTAAAGGTTTCCTTAAATCAACGTGATACCAATCGGCATATCTGGTAGAATCAGCATTGATATCGCTGAAACGATAGGTTTCTTTACTTCCTGTAAATGTATATTGAATTCTAAATTTTGGATAGAACAAATATTCTGTTGTAGAGTCATTAATCGCTATCGAATCGCGTTTGCCCAAATCATAGCTTTGTCTGAGTAAGAAATTAAAATCTTTGTAAGTATTTCCTGTAAGTACTGTTGTTACAAAAGGATTATTTCGGTAAGCCGCATTGTTGCCTAAATTAACCGGAACACTGAATCGGTCTTTGCGGTAAGGATCAGAAAGATAATCAGCATTTTCAATACCTCCATTTTCAGAACCTCTGATATTATTACCAGTAAGACTTAACCATAAATTATATCTTTTTCGTTTTCCTTGATAGCTAGAAAAAACGCGATAAGCATTATGGTTGGTATTTTGAGTGATAAAGAATCCAGGGGCATTAATCAATTTATAATCAAATCCCCAATTCAAATTGGGTTTGGGATTTTGGGTATAACCAGCTTTCAGCATTTGTTCTTTACCCGATGCCAGTTGATAACTCAGCGTGGTAAAAGGCCGGGTTGTTTTATAAAAACGAGTTCCTTCTAAGGTAAATTTATAAATATCATAGGCATGAAAACCTGCATCAAATCCTATTTTATTAAAAGGCTGAAAAATTAAAGAAGTTGCCGCTGCTCCGTTATTACCGAGATATAAATAATTTGAAGGCACCGAATAATAAGTATCAAAATCATTAATACTTGAATCGATAAAGCCCTTTCTGGTGGAATCGAGTATTTTATAACTAATGCTGATAGAATCTTTGGCGTCATCACGGTGAACGAAACCGATGGTATCTGTATTCGAAGATTGATTTTCGGTATTTACAACAGGTTGTCCAGAATTGTTATTGATAGGTTGAGCTGTATTGCCTTCATCAACCACAATCGGCCTCCTAGGTCTTACCTGAGAAAATGAAGCAAATGTCACCAAAACCAGAATTATAAAGACAACCGTTTTTTTCATGAGAGGTGACAAAGATAAATTGATAATTGGACAATTGGTTAATTTGGTAATAGGACAATTTGGTGATTTGATAATTTGGAAATTTGATAATCTGGTGTTTTGATGATTTGATGATTTTACTTTTGAAACGAACAGATCGGAAGAGCGTCGTGTAGGGAAAGA
>CALCNY010000259.1 GCA_937897585.1 uncultured Chitinophagaceae bacterium
TCAAGTTCAACGTTGCGAGACTATCACAACCAACTGCATTGTTTGTGTGATAAGTGTAAGTTCCGCTTGATGAATATGCATTTCCATTCCATGTATATGAAGTACAAGCAGAAATATTTGTTGTTGAACTGCTAGTTGATTTGATTGTCAAATTCAACGTTGCTAGACTATCACAACCAACTACATTGTTTGTGTGATAAGTGTAGATTCCACTTGAAGTGTAAGTGTTGCCATTCCATGAATAAGAAGTACATGATGAAATATTTGTTGTTGAACTGCTTGTTGATTTAATTGTCAAGTTCAATGTTGCCAAACTATCACAACCAACTGCATTGTTTATGTGATAAGTGTAAGTTCCGCTTGAGGTGTAAGTGCTTCCATTCCATGCATAAGAAGTACAAGCAGAAATATTTGTTGTTGAACTGCTTGTTGATTTAATTGTCAAGTTCAACGTTGCGAGACTATCACAACCAACTGCATTGTTTGTGTGATAAGTATAGGTTCCACTTGAAGTGTATGTATTTCCATTCCATGAATAAGAAGTACATACAGAAATATTTGTTGTTGAACTGCTAGTCGATTTGATTGTCAAGTTCAAAGTTGCGAGACTATCACATCCAACTGCATTATTTGTATGGTAAGTGTAAGTTCCGCTTGACGTGTAAGTGCTTCCATTCCATAAGTAAGAAGTACAAGCAGAAATATTTTTTGTTGAACTGCTTGTTGATTTAATCGTCAAATTCAATGTTGCCAAACTATCACAACCAACTGTATTGCTTATGTGATAAGTATATGTTCCGCTTGAAGTGTATGTATTTCCATTCCATGAATATGATGTACATGCGGATACACTATTAGTGGAACTACTTGTTTGTTTTAAAATCAAATTTAAAGTTGCAATAGAATCACATCCTGCTGCATTTACCATCGTTTTATTAAATGTACCTGAGGCACTACAACTGATACCATTCCATATATATGGCAACTGATTATTACACACAGAAATATTGGTAGTACTGGTTGTTGGTAATTTAATTGTCAAATTCAATGTTGCGATAGAATCACAACCGCCTGCATTGGTAAAAGTCTTTTGATAACTACCACTTGAAGTATAGGTGACGCCATTCCACAAATAGGAAGAACATGAAGACACAATTTGTGTTGATGAAGTTGAAGCAATAACCGAAACAGCAATTGTATTCGAATAGGCAATACAATTATTAGTAGTTGAAGTTATTCTTACACGGTAATTGCCAGTAGCTGTTGCTTGATAATTTGCAGCAATAGCTCCGCTGATATCATTTCCATTCAACTGCCATTGATAACTCAAGCCTGAAGCTACATTCGCGCTTAATACCACATTAGTTCCAGAACAGAATGTTGTTGCTCCAGATGCTGTAATTGTAGCGGTAGGCAAAGCATTCACAACAACTGCTACTGCACTCGACAAAATTGAACAACCGAAAGTATTGGTAACTTTCACAGTATATGATCCTGCTGTATATACCGCATACCTTATTCCTGTCGCATTTGAAATAACCACACCATCTTTATACCACTGATATGTATATCCTGTTCCTGAATTTGCACTCAACACAACACTGTCTCCTGCACAAAATGTGGTACTGCCCGACAAAACAGATATTTGTGCTGTTGGCAAATTATTGACGGTAACAGTTGCCTGAGCAGTTGAAGTACAACCATAATAATTGGTCGCGTTAACTGAATAGGTTGTATTAACAGTCGGCGATACATTTATTGATGAGGTGATGGCTCCTGTGTTCCAAACATATGAATTACCTCCTGTGGCTGTTAATGTAGTAGACGTTCCATTACAAACCGATAAAGTTCCTCCAATGTTTACATTGAAAGCGCCATTGATGATGTTGATTTGATCAGATACGGTTTGACAAACATCACTCACATTCACCCAATAAATCCCTGGTTGTGTAACTGAAATGGTTTGTGTGGTTTGACCTGTCGACCATAAATAACTTAAACCGGCATTGCCCGCATTTAATGTAATCGTCTGACCTGAACATATAGCCCTATCGGCACCCAAATCAACAGTGAAACTTGACTTATTCGTAATTAAAATAGTATCACGTTTGGTTCCGCAAACATTGCTTACGGCTACTGAATAGGTACCTGGTGTTACTAGGCTGATCGTTTGTGATGAGGCTCCTGTGCTCCATAAATAACTTGTTGCATTTGTTCCTGCATTCAATGTTAATGATGAATTAATACAAATTGAAGTATCTACTCCCAAATTAACTGATGGCTGTGCAACACCTGTTACGATAACAGTATCTCTTGAAGTTCCACACGAATTGGTAACTGCAGCATGATAAGTACCTGCACTTGAAACCGATATCGTTGGCGTGGTAGCTCCAGAACTCCACAAATAAGTACTTGATGTATTGGTGGCGTTGAGCGTTATTGACGTTCCTGTACACAAAATAGTATCATTACCCAGATTCACATATGGCAATGGATTGATAGTAAAGTTGGTGCCATTGTCGGTTCCGATTGTAGGTGGGTTAGTACCTATCACGCGTAGACGATACAGAGAAGAGCTGTAATATCTTGTCGGGAAAGTTACAGAAATGGCTTGTGGTGTAGTAGCCGTAACTTCTCCTATATTAATAACAGACCCATTGAAAGTTCCAACAGAATCCGACAATTGCACAATAAATCTATTGCCTGAGTTGAATGTAGTATTCAAGCTAAAATTGACGGTGGCATTTGATAATGAACAGAATGAAGTGCCTGAAATGGCATTTGTAACTATTCCATTTGGATTGGCTATCGTAAAGAAATCATCACTCTTATCAAGCAATGTACCGGTAACGGTTCTGGCTCTTACTTTACAAATACTGGAAACCGGTGCGCTTATTGTCCAATTGTATACATTAGGTGTGTCAGGCACGTTATTCAATAGCGTTGTCCAAGTTGCTTCATTATCTGTTGTATAATCAAGTATGATATTTTCGTTGTTATTGAGTTTAGCCCACTTGATTTGTTGAGTAGTTCCATTGCCCCAAATTTCTCCACCATTGGGTTTTTTGATTTGCACATAACTATCAAAGAATGAGTACATAGAATAACCATCAAAGGAACCACCTTTGTATTTATAAAAATTAATGGTTGGTATGGCAAACGAACTAAAAGTTGTATTGGATTTATCTGTGTAAATGGGATTCACTACATCGGTTGCTCTGATTAATATTTGTGAGGACACATTTGTTGGCACTACCCAATTGGCATATTTATTGGCTGCAGGTGCTGTACCAATGGTAAGCCAGTTGACGCCATTATCTGTACTGTATTCTAATTTGATGGTTTGCAAATCTGCATAATTCCATTCGATGTATTGACCTGTGCCGCCGCCAAAACGTTCGCCTCCATTGGGATAAGTAATCTGCACATAAGCAGTTGGAATGATGAACGGAGCATCACTGATGTCTTGCAAATTTCTGCTGAGGTCTTTGATGCGAATCCTGCAAAGATTGGATGGTGTAGTTGGAATCGTCCAACTGTAACTTAATAACGATGCAGGAAGATTGGCTGCCAGCATAGTCCAGGTGATTCCATCATCCAATGAATATTCAATAGAAATATTATCAACATTATTATAAGTCCAGGTGATGGTTCTGTTAGATGCGGATGTCCATAATTCACCACCGTTAGGACTGGCAACTTTTATACTATCAGCATAACTGTTAGCCATGCAATATCCATCATAACTGCCGCCTTTATATTTAACATTATTGATGGTGGGAACAGCAACCACACTAAAATTAGCATCAGTAATATCCAATAAACTTGGAACTGAATTATCCGAAACTCGAATTAAATATTGATTACTTATTGTAGCAGGCGGAATCCAATTGGCATATTTATTAGAAGCTGGTGCGGTACCAATGCTCGTCCAAGTATTACCGTTATTGGTTGAATATTCTAATTTAAGTGTGGTGACTGAATTATAATCCCACTCTATATACTGACCTGTTGATGTACCAAAACTTTCTCCACCATTGGGATAAGTCAAATGCACATAAGCGGAGTTGATGGTAAAAACAGCATCACTCATATCCGACAAAGTTCTGCCTAAGGCCGATATTTTGATTTTGCATTGAGTGGATGGAGTATTGGGAATGTTCCATGAATATGTTTGTACATCGACTGGAATATTGGTGGCAATTAAATTCCAGGTGGCTCCATTATCAGTTGTGAATTCAATGTTTACATTATCGATATTTCTAAAACTCCAGGTGATGTTTACATTGGAAGCAGGATTTAATAATTCACCACCATTAGGAGTGAGTACTTTAATCGTATCAGAAAGAGAAGAACACATTTTATATCCATCAAAACTACCTCCTTTATATTTATTAGAATTTATGGTGGGCAAGGTTGTAACCGAAAACAATGCAGCGCTTGAATCTCTGTCGATCACGCTTTCAATATTGTACCCTCTGATACGAACCTGATTGGTAGCGGTTGCCGGTGTTATCCAATTGCAATAGCCATTCGCCGCCGGAAAACTTCCGATGTCTGTCCAGCTGATGCCATTGTTGGTGGTGTATTGTAGCGCCAAAGTGGTTACTCCTGTTGAGTTCCAAGTGATGTATTGCCCTGTACCATTGCCAAAACTCTCGCCACCATTGGGATAGGTAATATCTACGGTAGGTTCGGGTATGGTAAAGGTAGCATTGCTTTCGTCTTGTGTAAACTGTAAAATATTGGTGATGCGCACCCTTACAAGCAAACTACCTACACATGGTACTGTCCAGTTGTAACTCAAAGCGCTGGCAGGATAACTCGATGTGAGTATTGTCCAGGAAAGTCCATTATTGAGTGAATATTCAATTTTGATATTATCAACATTAGCATAGGTCCAGGTGATGGCATGTGATGAACCACCCAACCAAGTCTCTCCCCCATTGGGAGACGATACTTGCAATGTTTGTGCTTTTGAAAATTGAATTCCAAAAAGCAGAACAAAAAATAAAATTTTATGTATCGTAAATAATTTTTTCATTAAAATAAATTGTTTGAATTATTTACTCTGCGGAGCGAACGTAGCGGAAGCCTTGGTAATTTGCATTACCTCTATAATTATCATCCTGATCTATGAAGCTAATCATACTTGTACTCCAATTAGTTACGTTTGAATTTCCGCTAGAATCCAAATTACCGTCACCATTTATTGAACTAAAGTTGAAAAAATCAAGCTTTGTAATTGGTTCTTTTGCATTGCCCGTAAGTTCCATTATCCCATAGTAACTGGCTCCAGAACCAACTCTGTCAGTAGAAGATGTTGCATAATAACCTACATTTATTAATGCACAACATGTTGTTGAATTGTCATATAAATTTGATACTGTGTTTGCACCCCAAGCAGGATAGCATGTTCCACAAGCCACAGAAGTACTCAGTATAGGTTTTAATGGGCCATAACTTAACTTATTGAACTCTAAAAAACTTATTGGCCTTAATCCCGACCAATCTGCAAATGCAATTAGTCTTAATTCATTTGATTTACCACATGCTAAATTGGGTGTAGATGAAAAATATTGATCATTGTTTAATGTAATTCCTGTACCAGCAACGCCTAAAAAAGTAATTTGAGAAGGAGTCAATGTGTTTAAAAAATCAGCATATTGTTGCTCACTCATCTCATATTTATAACAATAAAATGCTTTGTACCCTGTGGGATAAGTTGTATTATCAATGATTCCGTCATTATTTGTGTCAATACCTGCGTCACCTTTAATTCTTATTGTGACATAGTTTGAATCATAGTAATAAAATGAAGGAGATAAACGAGAATTAATAACTGGAAAATTTGAAGTGGTTGATAAAGCCCCATTACCAATATAATTTGATACTGGTGGAGCTTCAAAAACACCATAGGAACTAAGAAAAAAATTTGAGCGGTTTTTTGTAAATACTTTTGCACAATTAAAATCCCCCTCCGGCACATAAACCATCTCCGTAGCAAACACCCTCACTTCTAATGCGCTTACATCATTTAATCCACTCGAACCATAATTCCATTGTATTTGCATAGATGTAGCATTAAAGTTTCCACTGCCCAAAGCACTGCGGTACACAAAAGCCCCTACACTATCAGATGCTACTTTAATTATATTGGTTGTACCTGCACCATTTGAATATCCTGCTAAATTCAAGCGTGCATGTTGCCATAAACCATTGGCATCTTTAAATTTTATAAATATCCAAGCAGCATCCCAGTTGATAGCATCACGCCAGGAGTTTTGCCAACTCAGATCAAATTGTATTTGTATGGTTTTGTTGGTGGGGTTGTTTCCCACCTTGGTTACATTTTGCACCAGCATGTAATTGGCTTTGGCACCAAAGGATAACATCACAAATAAAATCGGCAATAATTTTTTAAACGACATAAACTGAATAATTGAATTATGAATATCAATGAATGAAAAGAATTTTCTAGTGTGGGAGGATTAAAGACTAAATAATATTATAGTCAGCATTGGTAATTAAGAGGTATTGGGGAGCGCAATGTAAAGAAGATAATTTACATATGAACAAATTTAGATAAGGAAGTGGGGAGTGTGTATAAAAAGGGGGAATTTGTGAATTGGGGAGAATTAAAAACGGCTCATCAGGGATGGGATGAGCCGTTTTTAATGATATTTGAAATGTGTTTAGTCTTTTAGGCAACGAACGGCACACCCCCAATTTTTATCATAATAATAAGTAAGTACCTCTTCATAGCGCTCCCATAATGTAATCACATCTGCAAATTCGGTCGAACTCCACCAATAACCTGCAACAGCTCTACCACTATAATCAATGCCATTTGAATATTTAATCCCAGTTGGTAAGGCTGTAAATCCACTTTCATTAGAAGCTCCAGCATTAGGAAAAAGCCAATTATTTAAACCAGTTTCCTTCATCTTACCACCTGCAACTGAATATCCCCCTAAATAAGAAATAAATATTTCCCATTCAGAATAAGACGGAATATGCCAACCTTCAGGAGCAAGTCCACGAGGGTCATTAACTGCATACCAATTATATAATCGACCGTAAGTTCCCTGATTACCTGTAGAATCTCCTCCATACCAACACCATGCTCCTGTTGTAAGATTTCTCCATTCAAGCGAATCTGTTACTTCTGGAATTATATCTCCATTTCTATATCTTACAACATCCAAATCTTTTTCCATCCAAATATAATTTGAGCCTGCAATAGGATTTCCACAAGCAATTAAATTTTGAACTATAATATCTCCATTATTTATTGACAAAATGACTTCGTTACCTTGTTCTGCACCATTCAAATTTTGAGCAAATAATGAAACATTACTTGGACTTGAACATAAATGAAAAGTGTAGCTGTAATTACCATTATTTACTCGTTGAATTTCATATAAACCTCCCTTTAAAATAAATACCCTCCCATTAGTTACCAAAGCATTATTACAATCTTTCACTTGCCCTGAAACATGCACTACGTTTGAATTAATAGTTAACTGACCAAAATCTACATCTTGACCTAAAGTAGAAAAATTTGAGTTATAAATAACATCTCCACAATCTATAACTTCCATTCTCACCTGTGTATTCGCCTGCACACCACCAAATATCTCCCCATTTGCATCCGTAAATCCATGGTTAGTACCTCCTCCATAATAATTCTCTTCTATCAATTTCACTTCCACATTCGAAGCCGGTGACCCATCCGAATAAACAAGTCGGCAATGATAAGGCACATGAGGATGAGGGTTATCACAATTCCATATTGAAAAATGTGCTACCTCTCCTACATACTGATTGCCTACTTTATTTGCAGCACCTTCTTCTTTCCATAATCCTGTTGTTTCATCAAAATACCATAATGGAATAGTAGCTGGTGCAGTTGCTGTTAATGAAGAAGGGATTGCCATATTCAATGTTGCTTTTTTACCATCAGCGATTTGTAACAATTCGCCTGATGCTCCTGTAAGTTCTACTTCCAACATACCATAAGAGTCTAACACATTCAAATCACCATTGGTTCTTAATCCTCTTAAATCACCTGGCATGATGCCTGCAATATCTGCAGCTGTAGGATCGATGTAATGCGCACTTACAGTAATCAAACCTGTATAACTAACACCCGTAGACGCATTTTTAACGCCATCCGCAGGCAAGCTAATTGTTGTTCCATTAGATAAACTTACATCTCCACCACTTGCAGCGTCGATTGTTCCTATTGATTCTTTACGCGTCAATTTTATTCTAAAGAAAGCAGATTTCCCTTCTTTAGCCATAAAGGTTTTGGTGAGTTTAAAATATTCGTTCTTACTTACACTAAATGTTGCAGCAGTTTCATTTACTTCTACATTTTTAATTTCAAAATAACCGAACTTATCGGTTGTCAAAAATGCTGATCCTACACGAACGATTGCACCTGACATAGCTTCGTCATTTTCATTCGTAACAAAACCTGAAATAGTGGTTGTTACTTTTTTTACTAAGTCAGGATTGGAGTTGTCGGGGATGATGATTTGGATATCGTTTTTTCTGCAGGAGAAAATGAATACAGAAATGGTTAGAGCTAGCAATAAGAGATTTCTTGTGATGAGTTTATTCATTATTAAAAAATTTACGTGGCGAATATATTATATTAATACGGATTTCAAGTTGAATATTATCAACATATTAAACTAGAAAGCCTACCAGTTAAAGTAGATGACTTAAACTGATAGGCTTTGCTTTTAGAAAAACTATTTAATAATTTCTAACTTCTTCGTTTCAATCAGCCCTCCTATGTAAATGCGCAAGTAATAAAAACCTGAGTTGTATCTGCTAACATTTATCATCGACTTCCATCCAGAAGAAAATATCAATTTACCTGTAACATCGAATAATTCTATTTTGTCGGGTTTGCTTCCTACAAAACTTAAATTGAAATAACTATTCGCCGGATTTGGCCAGATGGTGATATCCTTTGTTGTTTCAACTGGAACGTCTACAGCACCTTTGGTGTAAATTGGTGTTGAACAAGAAGTCGCTTTCACAGATTTGGAACTTGCAGATCCCGACCCACATGAATTCGAAGGTGTAACTTTTACCGTGCCTTGAGTTGTGCCTGGTTTTACTAACATTACAGTTGTGCCTTGTCCGGAAATTATTGACCAGCCAGTAGGTACAGCCCATGTATAAACAGTCGCACCTGATACAGCAACACAACTGTAATTTGCATTGATGTTAGTACAAGCAGTTGATGGTCCGGTAATTGTACCACAAGATCCGGTTGGTAATAAGCTGACAGACAAACATTTATTAGCACTACTGCCACACGCATTAACTGCTTTAACACAAACGGATGATGATCCGCATGAACTATTCGTTCCTAGTATGGACCCGTAATTGACAGTAATAGAGGTACTACCCTGACCTGAAACAATTGTTGCACCTGTGGGAACAGTCCATACATAAGACGTAGCCCCGGAAACGGCAGCAATAGTATATCTCACACCAATTGAACTACACAGTCCTGAAGATGACCCTGATATAGTTCCCGGAGTAAACGGTACTGCAGTGATGGCAATCGTAATTGATTTGCAAGTTGTGTTGCCACATGTACCTCCTTCTGATCTGACATAATAAGTAGTATTACATGTAGGCGTCACTGTTGTTGAAGTGCCTGATCCTATTGAAGTGCCACTACCACAACCTCCCTTGTACCATTTCCATGTAGCACCTGCGCCTAAAGTACCTTGTACATTCAGCACCACAGACCTGCCGGAACAAACTGCATTTCCTGCCGCATTGGAAACAATAGCTGTTGGCCCGCATGTTGTAGCCGACTGAACAGTAACAGTTACTGAAGCACAAGTAGTGACATTGCAAGTTCCCTCAGATCTTACATAATATGTTTTAGTTGCTGTTGGCACTAAAGATATACTCGCACCTGTTCCTATCAATGTGCCCCCACATGATCCGCTATACCATTTCCATGTTGCACCTGTGCCAAGCGAACCTCCAGAAACACTCAAAGTAACTGTACTACCTGAAGTTATTGTTGATGAAGATGCCGTTATTGTAGATGGCGCAACGCTATTGGCATTAACTGTAAGATTTAAGATTTGAGTATTACATCCGTTCACATAGGTATAGCTACCGCTTGATGTATAAGTTTGACTATTTACTGCCCAAACATAATTACCACAAGCGGTTGCAGTTGAAGAAATAGTTGTTCTTGGGATAATTGTTAGATTCAAGATTTCTGAGTGGCAACCATTTGTAGATGTATAGCTTCCGGATTGTGTGTACACTTGACCATTAATAATCCAAATGTAACTATCGCAAGCAGATGCAATAGTCTTATTGGATGTACTTGGAGTAACGGTTAAGTTTAAAATCTCTGTATGACAACCAGAAATCGATGTGTAGTTTCCAGATTGAGTGTATACCTGACCATTGATTAACCAAGTGTAACTATCACATGCTGATATTGTAGTTGAATTATTAGTATTGGGTGTAATAGTTAAATTCAAAGTAGCGATACTATCACAACCAAAATTGTTTGTTCCAATCCAAGTGTAAATTCCGCTTTGTGTATAATTTTGACCATTCCAAGAATAGCTATTGCAGGAATTAACAGACTGAGTTGATGTAGTACTATTTCCTGTATAAACATTAGTAGTTATAACACTATCACAACCCTTTGAGTTCGTAAGAACTGAGGTATATACACCAGCTGAATTCACGATACTACCTGATGGTAAAGTATAACTATTGCCATTGCATAACTTGACACTATTAGTTGAAGAACTCGTCGAGTTAACTGTAACACTTACGATATTACTCATAATTGTATCTGCTAAATTAAATACCTTAACATAATAGTTACCATTATTTGATTGATCAATTTGATTTAAAATTAGGTTTTGAGTATTTGCTCCTATTATCAATTGATTATTCTTATACCACTGATATCCAATTGAAGTACCTGAAGCCAAAACATTTAAAGAAATATTATTTCCTTGACATGAAATGATGGACTCTGGTTGTGATAAAATTTTGGGCAGTGCTGTTATATGAACAGTTTTATTTATGGTAGCACTACAACCAGTTAATGGATTTGTATATGAATAAGTAATTACAATATCTCCAGAACCTGCAGCAGAAGGAAAGAAATTGTCACCCACAATTCCTGGACCTGTAAAAGAACCACCTGCGGGAGAACCAATTAAAGAAACGTAACCAGGATAACCAATGTAACTTGAATCTAAATTAGTTGAGAGCACAGGCAAAGGATTTATTACTACCTGCTTGGTTAAAGTATCCTTACAACCATTGTCACTAATTGCAGTTAAAGTAATATTATAAGTACCTGAGTTATTAAATAGATGAGTTTGTGAACTACCAAAGCTTCCATCTCCATAATTCCATGTATTAGTGATATTGCCTGCACCTCCTGCCATTTGTGTGAGATTATTTATAACGATAGCATTTCCAAAACAAACATTTGAAACATTAAAATTAGCATCCGGTGTAGGATTCAGTATAATTGATTTTGAAACTTGTGAAAAACAACCTTGATCAGAATATGCGCGCATAACAACTTGATATGTGGAGGCTAATTCATAATTGTGAATTGGATTTTGTCCAAACCCACTTGTCAAATCACCGAATTCCCATTCATAACGATCTATAAAACCAGAAGAAACATATGCTGTTCCGCTGAATGGAACACCTTTATTAGCGCACTGTGTAATGTAAGAGAAATCTACAATCGGAGAAGGTTTATTCACTCTTAGTGCATATAAAGTATCATTATTTGGATTATCATCAGCATTGTCAACTAACCAAATTTTAAAATAATAAGAACCCGCTACTGATAAATCTTGAGTTCTAGTAAATGTATAAACAAGATCATTACTGATGGAGCCAGGTATTGTATCATAATAAATTGGTCCATTATTAACTGAGTATGCAATTTTTATGTTTACAAATGGGATGTCCCCGTATTGTCTTAAAAATACACTTACGGGCTCTGTGCTCGTATGACTACATTCATTAGTTGGACTCTCCAATCTTGTGACTCCAAAATCAACCATAAATTCCTGTGCACCTACATCCGGCGCTTGTTGATTTCTGATTTCACCATCGATATCTAGAAGCACATTTCCGGCGGCAATTCCTGCACCATTCAATTGCTTTTGGAAAGGCTGCAATGAAGTTGTTGATTCGTAAACAGGATCAACTTTTTTAGAATTGACATCTCCATTTATAATGCTTGACCAATTGGGCAATGAAGAATAATTAACACCATTTAAATTCGCAAAGAATTGACCTGAAGTGTTATAACAATTATAATCCCAGTCTCTTATTGTAGGCA
>CALCNY010000260.1 GCA_937897585.1 uncultured Chitinophagaceae bacterium
AGCCAATACGGCTAATTGGATTGGCAAATACTCTTCAGCTTGGAGTGATGTATTTAATTGGGAAGCCAATGTAAAACCTGATGCAAGTCGAGATATTGTTATGAGAAATGGTAGTCCATATTTAGCACGTGTTTCTGATTCTGCAGAAGTTAGAAATATAACCTTATCTGGTGCCGCTAATGCAGTTCTTATTTCGTTGGATTCAAATGCTGTATTTAGGGTAAACGGAACTTTAACAAAGAACAATGGTTATATAGATGCATCAAGCGGAATTTTCTGTTTGAATGGAAGTAATAGTCAGTCTGTTCCTGCAAATTTATTTCTTGACAATAAAGTTGTAAATCTTGAAATTGGGAATAGTAGTTTGTCTGGCGTTGCCTTACTTGGTACTTTAGATGTATATCAAACTTTGAATTTTTCTACCTCAGGTTATAAATTAAATACAAACGGAAATCTTACATTAAAGTCTACTGAAAATGCAACAGCCTCAGTAGGTAATCTCACTGGAAAAATTATCAATGGAGACGTTACTGTTGAAAGGTATATACCAACCGGATTAACTCATGCTAAATCTTGGCAGTTTTTATCTGTTCCAGTAAATGGCTCACAAACCATCAATCAGGCATGGCAAGATTCGGCTACTTCGTTTAACCAAAATCGTTATCCTGGATTTGGGACTACAATAACCAGCAATTTAGGAACAAATACAGCAGGTTGTAATGCACTTGGTTTTGATTTTTTTACACCAGCTGGTGGGACTTTAAAAACATATAGCGCAACAGATTCTTCATGGGTAGGAGTGAGCAGTACACTGATTCCAATTGCCAACAAAAAAGGATATTTTGTTTTTGTAAGAGGAGATCGTTCAGTAATTACTTCTACTGCAGCACCTGTGCCTACTGTGTTAAGAGCAAAAGGGAAATTGTATACAGCTACTTCAGGTGAATTGCCTCCAATAACGACAGTAGCTGCCAATAGATTTGAAAGTGTTGGGAATCCTTATGCTTCGGCTATAGATTTCCGAAATATCAATCGTCCGAATAATACGGTTGACAATACATTTTATGTTTGGGATCCATTATTGGCTGGTTCTTACAATTTAGGAGGTTTTCAAACCATCAGCAGTGTAAATGGTTACAGACCTATACCAGGTGGAACTGCAAATTATAATAGCGCAATTCCATGTACAACAATTCAATCTGGGCAGGCATTTTTTGTTCATGCAACAGGAGCAAATTCCGGAGGAGCTATTTCATTTAGTGAATCCGCAAAAACATTAGGAAGCAAGACTACTTTTAGAAATGAAAATGGAAGTACACCTCAATCATTCATCAGTACATTCTTATACACATATACAGGAATTAACGATAAAATGGCTGATGGTAATTATATCGTTATGGATGAAAATGAAAACAATGGTTATGATTCGCATGACGCTTTGAAATTATTAAACAGCGGAGAAAATTTTGGTATCAATACATGTTCTAAGAAGTTAACGTTGGAATCAAGATCAATGCCTCTTGCAGGTGATACATTTCATTTTGTAATGAGTAATTTAAAAAAACAAAACTATCAGTTACGTATAGCCGCAGTTGGTTTGATTAATAATGAATACACGGCAGTGTTGCTTGATAAGTATAATGGCATTGAAACTATCATCAGCAATGTTGATA
>CALCNY010000261.1 GCA_937897585.1 uncultured Chitinophagaceae bacterium
ATTTCATGGTAGGGTTTTCTTGGGATTTTAAGAATAAGAATGGGGTGAAGAAATAGGGAGCCTCACCCCCAACCCCTCTCCAAAAGAGAGGGGAGCGTGAAATATCAGTTTATAATTAAAAAAATACTACAAATAAAATATTGCACAATCAACTTCCCCCTTAGGGGGATTGAGGGGGCTTTAAAAAAATAGTTATGAAAAAAATACTCTTCTTCATTGTCCTTGCAACTTCAATGCAACTCAATGTTTCAGCTCAATTTGTAGAATCAGGCGAAATTGAATTTGAAGTTAAAACAAACATCAAAAAAACGATGGGCAGTAGTTCATGGGCTGAGATGATGAAAGACAAGTTGCCAAATTTTAAAACCAATTATTATACTTACAGTTTTAGTCAAAATAAAAGCTTGTACAAATTTGATCATTGGGAAAACAAAGATGCTTTACCCGAGATGTTCAGAAAAAGTGACGAGTCTTCTACTTGGTTTTTTGATTTCAATGACGGTAAGATGACCATGCAAAAGGATGTTTTTGGAAGTGCATTTAATGTAAAAGACAGCATCCGAAATATCCGTTGGAAATTGAGTAATGAGAATAGAATAATCGCCGGCTATAATTGCAGAAAAGCTACTGGTATCATCATGGATAGTGTTTATGTATTTGCTTTTTATACTGATGAAATCACCATTCCGGGAGGACCTTGCAGTATCAATGGTTTGCCAGGTATGATTTTAGGAGTAACGATTCCAAGATTATATTCGTCTTGGATAGCAACAAAAGTTACACTTTCAAAGCCGATTGTTACAGAACCTTTGGCTGCAAAAAATATTTTCAATTTGAAATCAGCTCATGAAACCATCATCGAAAAAACAAAGGGCTGGATGGGAAATGATGATGATCCCGAATCAAGAAAATGGTTGGATCAGTTGATATGGAATTTGATGTTGTAAGCTGGATAAAGATGGATAAAGCTAGATAGGCTGGATAGGCTGGATAGGCTAGATAAAGCTAGGTAAGACAATCATCCTATCCAGCTTTATCTACTTTATCCAGACTATCTAGCTTTATCTAGCCTATCTAGCTTTTACCTCAACTCAAACCCATCATTTATAATTGCCCCTTTTTTGATAACCACAATTCCATCTTTTATTGAAAAAAGCGAATGGTCGGCGTTTTCGAGATGATGACCTCCAATAATGTATACGTTGTTGCCAATGCGACAATCTTTATCTACAATTACATTTTTTAGTTCACAGTTGTTGCCAATGCCAAGTTTGGGAATGTTGAATTCGTCGTTCTTTTGGATTTCATCCAGTGTTTCATAAAAGTCGTTACCCATAATATAACAACTGGTTATTTTAGAACCTTTGCCAATTCTGCTTCGAATACCTACAACTGAATTTGAAATCGATTCTGCATTTATGATAGAGCCTTCTGCAATAATAGTTTGATTAATGGTTGTGCCGCTTATTTTAGCAGGCGGCAGCATTCTTGAACGGCTATATACAGTTTTTGTATTGTCAAACAAATTGAAAGGAGGTATATCCAAAGTCAGTGCGAGATTGGCTTCAAAAAAGGAATAGATGTTACCGATGTCAGTCCAGTAGCCATCATATTGATAACTAATCACTTTATATTTATTAATAGAATCCGGAATGATTTCTTTACCAAAATCAGTGGCATCTTTCTTTTCATTTTCAAGAAGACTAAATAATACTTTTCTATTGAAAATATAAATACCCATAGAAGCAAGATAATTTCTCCCTTGCTCTTTCATGTCATGTCCTGTTTCACTTGTCCAATCAGGCAATTTATCTATAGATGGTTTTTCAATAAAAGAAGTAATGATTTGTTCGTCATTAGATTTCAAAATACCAAATTCAGGCGCTTCTCTTTCTCCAACGGGAATAGTTGCAATTGAAATATCGGCACCTGATTTTTCGTGATTTTCCAACATGAAAGCAAAATCCATTTGATAGAGTTGATCACCACTCAAAATCAACACATATTCAAAATCAGTTTTTACAATATGCTTGAGTGATTGCCTTACAGCATCTGCAGTTCCTTGAAACCAACCCGGACTATCAGGTGTTTGTTCGGCTGCCAGTATATCTACAAAACCGCTGCTAAACATACTGAACTGATAAGTATTTTTGATATGCTTGTTCAGCGAAGCAGAATTGTATTGAGTTAATACATAAATCCTGTTTATTGTGCTGTTGATACAATTGGAAATGGGGATATCAACCAATCTGTATTTCCCTCCAATGGGTACTGCAGGCTTACTTCTTGTTGCCGTTAATGGGTATAATCTTGAACCGGCTCCACCGCCCAGGATAACTGAAATAACTTTTTTACTGATCATTGTTTTTGTTTATCTGTAAATTGATTGATAAAGTTCGATATAATCTTGTGCACTTTTTTCCCAACTGTTATTGATTGTCATCATTTTTTTTCTGATATTTTCTATCATGGGTTTATTCTGATACAAATGTATGGCTCTGTGAAGAGAATAAACAATATCATCAATAGTTGCGTTATTAAAGCAAATGCCGTATCCATTGTCGCCTACATCAACTACTGTATCATTTAATCCACCTGTTCTTCTTACAATGGGAATGGTGCCATAACGCAGTGAATATAATTGATTCAGACCACAAGGCTCTACTCTACTTGGCATCAATAAAAAGTCAGCGCCTGCATACATTTGGTGACTGAGTTGTTCATTGTATTCAAATCTGGAATGGTAATATCCAAACCATCTTTCATTTATGTTTTTTAATTGTTGTTCTATGAAACCCTCGCCACTTCCCAACATTAAAAAATTGAATTTTTTATCAGTTTCTTCAAAAGCTCTTGATATCGCTTCGGCTAAAAGGTCGGCAGCTTTTTCTCCCACAAGTCTGCCAATAAAAATGATTAACGGAAGTTCTACATCAAATCCGAAATCTTTACAAAGTTTGAATTTGTTGTTCTCTTTTAGTTGAATGTTTTCGGTATTGAAATTATCTGAAATGAGTGGGTCTGTTTCAGGGTTCCAAACTTCATAATCTATACCGTTAATAATTCCGGAGCATTTTCCTTTTTCGTATTCAAATAATGGTTCGAGTCCGTTGGCATTGTACATGAGTTCTTTCATATAAGTAGGACTAACCGTATTTACTTTGTCGGCACATTTAATAGCAGCGGCTAATGGATTAATTTGAGAATTCCATTCTATTAATCCTGCTTTCCAATTATCCCATGAAGGAAAGAATTTCGTAAAAGCCCAATCCATCCAACCTTGGTATTGTGCGTTATGAATGGTAAGTAAAGTTCTTATGTTTGATAGATTTCTGTAGTCGTAACAATTTCTCATGAAAAAAGGAATCAATCCCGCGTGGTAGTCATGAACATGCACAACATCAGGCTTTTGCTGCCATTTGCTGATCCATTCCACAACAGCGATTTGAAAAGCAAGAAACCTTTGGTTGTCATCTTCATAACCATAAATCTTTTCTCTATCCAACAAACCATAAATATCTACACAGTATAAATTGAATCCGATATAGTTATTACGTTCCTTGATTACTGTAAATTCAAGATTACTTCCTCCAAATGAAATGGCTCCTTTGTGAACAACATCCCATTGATTTTCTTGAAGAAAAATAGTTCTATACATCGGCATCACCACTTGTGCGTGATGACCAATTTTATTTTGATATTTTGGAAGTGCACCAACTACATCAGCCAATCCTCCGACTTTTGCTACAGGGTAACATTCTGCACTGACATGTAAGATTTCCATTGCGAAGATCGGAAGAGCACACGTCTGAACTCCAGTCACCGATGTTTATCTCGTA
>CALCNY010000262.1 GCA_937897585.1 uncultured Chitinophagaceae bacterium
GATGTTCGAGCGTAATTTCCAACGAATCATTAATTAGAAAGTAGTAACTGAATTGTGACTTTTGAATGCCAACAACAGTAGATGAACTTTCAGTTGAGCTGAAGCTCGAAGTGGTGAATGTTTTCCAAGCGTTTTCATTAGCACTATCCAATCCTTCAATAGCGACAGTTTTAAGAATGTCTCCAATTTCTAGGTCTTCAATTGCCTTTGTCATTCCATCAGCAAGGGTAATCAACGTGCCATAAACAAGGCATCCGCCAGTACCTCCTGTTCCGCCAGTACCGCCTCCAGTTCCCGGATCCGTTGTACCACCTCCTGAAGTTGTGGTTGTAGTTCCGCATCCATCAAGACAAACATTTTCCCAAAGGCCACCTTTGAGAATTTGCAATGCCATCATTCTTGAATTTGGAGAAATGCCTAAACGGTAATCTCCTTCTTTTACTTCTCCATTTGGGTTTATAACCCAATACAGAAAACCTCCAACCAATAATGGATAGTGGCCAGTTTGACCGGGGCTTGAACCCACTCCGCCATCAAATTGTTTTCTTCCTGGAACGACCTGATCTGAATTCAAATCAACAACACCCTCCACTTGCTTTGCAGCTATTTTCTCCATTTATTAGTTATTTAGGTTTGAATTAGTATGAGTAGTTTACTACCAAATCATCTGTGGTTTCAGTGATGTATGGAACATTGAAAGAGACGTTTCTTGAACCTTGCGTATTGGTTACGTTTTTCACTCTCACGCCATTGAAAAAAACATCAATTGCAAATCCCAACTTTGGTGTTTGAGTTAGGGTAACCGCTATCGCGGTTCCGGCAGCTCCACTTATTCCCGTGAAAGACTCAGTAGTTTCAGTAAAAGAATCTTCTTTACCATTAGCAGTGGTTTGGGCAGCAGCAGCAGCCGATGCAGCATTATTAGCCGTTGTCTGTGCTGTACTTGCAGCCGTTGCAGCAGAGTTCGCTGTACTTTGAGCATTACTAGCAGCGGTAGATGCACTATTCGCTGTGGTTTGAGCAGTAGCAGCATTCGCTAACGCAGAATCAGCCGTTGATTTGATTGTGTCAAGATTGACGTTACCTGTAACAGTAATCTTGTCAAGTTTCCCCTTGTATGTTCCGTTGAAAGCATAGGTATCAGCATTGCTTTCGTATGCAGCTTTAACGGCAGCAGCGGTCAAGGCATTGGTAAACAAATCTTCATCCGCAATCTTTTTGAATGTCGAAGTAGAACCAGTACCAGTTGTTACAGCAGTAACAATGTACAATGCCCACTTAGTGTCACCGTCATCATTTACAAAAACACGGTCAGTAACTTTCAAACCAGTTAAGGCGTTTCGTGCTGTAGTATCCGCTACGTTGAACGCGTTTTTAGCACCAGTAACCAACGCATCTACCTCTGTTTTAGAATAGATGCTCAAATTGGTTCGTGCAGTTCCGGCATTGACATCCGAAAGGTTATTTGCAATTTTTACAACTTGTGCATCTAAAGCTCTTGTTGCAAGGTCAGCCGACAGGCCTTCAATCTGTTTGATTTTAATGAATTCACTCATGGTATGTTATTTTTATTTTAGTTTTTTATTAGGGTTAAATGCTTGATGTAAACATGGTCTGTGGGCTCTAAATTGAAGCCCCCATGCCAGTTTAATGTGCCTGAATTGATATCAAAAGCACTGTTGATTCCATAATCATAAATGGCTCCATTTACCACCATGAATAATCCTTCTGGATCAGTTGTATTTACATTGACAGAAAACTGAGTTTGTCCACTAACACTTACTGCCATTGGTATCTTTTGCCAATCAGCTCTCCAGGTGCTAGTGTCTGTTCCACCACCTCCAGAAGAAAGGTCTCCTTGTACGTTGTTAATCCGGTAACTCTCGCCACGGATAAGAATTTCATCATTGATTGGGTCGCCCAATAACTCCAGGATTTCACGCACCGTGAAATTCTTTTGCTCTCCAGTTCTGATATGTGTTAATGAGAATGCCATTACTTTTTCTTTATCCAGTTTTTATAGATGTATCGCCCCGTTAGGAAAATCACTGCGGCTGCTCCGAGTGTGAATCCTCCTGTGACGAGTAAATTTTTTTTTTAGCTATGTCCAAGATGTTCTCATAGTTTTTTATGAGTCCGTTCATGTAAGAAGTGCGGTTATCTCCATTGCTCTCAGAGATGTATGGACTATGCGCAATCTTATTTGCATACTGCTTGTAGTCTTTTGCTACAGCGTGTGCAGAAGGGTAATTTTTCGAAATCAACCGAGCAAAGTCATAAAAGCTATCCTGTGGAGATTCATATGTTCTGAATTTGAGTTTGTATTGGTTCTGCGCTTGATACACGCCACCTTTCCAATACTCATTTTTGGAGCCACCTGCCGTTATTCCAAAGAAGTTATTGTACCTCTTTGAAAGATTGGAAGTACCCCAGGCACTCTCAAATGAACCTTGCGCCAAAATCACCAAAGGATCCATATTGAATTTCTCTCCGGCTTTTTTAGCGTAGTTATAATTATCTACCACGTATTGTTCTGTTTTGATGCTCATATTTGCTCTAATTGAATGAATCGTCTTTCTACCCATCGAATTTTATTATCAACGGTTCTGAACTGCAAGAACTCAGCTTTGCCAGTGTTCAATCCCATGATATATTGCCCCAAGATGGTATTGGGTTCTGCCACATTGATTGCAACAAGTTGATCATTCAAAATGGGTGTTCTAGACCTTGTTAAAATTCTAGGCATAGGCATTCCTTTTAATGTGAAATAATCAACAGGTTTCATCCAACCTGTGGCGTTTTTTGTTTTGGGATAGGTATCCCACATAGTTTTATAATAAGAGAAAATCTCTACATAGTTCGATGAGCTAGACACCCAGTAGGTGTAGCGTTTTTTGTTTTGATTTTTGTATTTGGTAGGTGCATATTGAGCACGTACTACAAATGCTACTTCAATGAATTTGACATTATTTACGTCATCGAAATACTGCCTTCCCGTTGCATAACCCAAAAACTCACCAGGTTCAGTGTAGCGAATGATATTCTTTTCTGAAAACACTTCATAGAATGCTCCATGATTGGTAGCATCAGGTGAGGTTCTAAGTGCCACTGACTTTTTACAAACTACCAATTGATTCGGTTTTGCAAATTGTACTGGAGCTGCGCCACCTCCTGAAGTATCTTTGTTTGAATTGCTGCTTACAATGGTTAGGAATTTTTGGTAGTCGCTTGTTGAAAGCTCACTCTGTAAATCATCTAGTAGATTGTTCTGATAGAGATTCTTGTATGCTTTTGAGACATTATCTAAATTGGTAACAGTTCTTGCCGTATCTAAAACTGAGGATGTGTTGGTCGTGTCCATACTCATCATCCAACTAATCCCTGAAGGATTCATCGCAGAACGTAGAGCCATGGCTTGACGAACATCCGGATTGTCATCTGCTTTAGATTGCGCATCATTTTTATTAATGCCTGCAATCAAATTTTTGCCCAAGCGGTAAGTCAAATAAATTCCACCAACCACCAATAGTCCATTGATGAGTTTGGATTGATTATTCTCAACCACTTGAATGATGCGTTCTTTAGTTCCTTGTTCTGCCATGGTGATATGGTTTACAGCATACTTTTGATTTTCAATTTCACTAACGGCATCTCAATCTTTTTCGAAATGGTGATGAGCTCCTGAAGAGTGAAATTGTTTGCAATAGTTTGCAATGCTTTTTGTGCGTGTCGGGCTTCTTGGTCAGATGCCACCTTGACTGAAATATTTACATCTTGATTTGCCATGATTATGCGCTTTTTGTGTTTGTATTTGCTTGTGGTTGTGTGATGAAGTGAAGGATGCGCTGCATAGTGCCACGGTCTTTTTCAATCTCCGATAGCATCAAATACATCGTACCCAATTCCTGATTATTCAAGGATTGAATGAAGGAAGTAATCATCTCCAAAATGGTCTCACGTTGTGTGTCTTTTGGTTCGCCTTTACTTTCTTCAATTCCCTTTGCCTTGTCTTCATCGGTTCCGGCAAGGAAATTCATTGCTGCCCCAACGGGCGTATCGGTAAAGAACTTAGCAAGCCCAGGAAGTGCCATTCCAATAATGTTAGAATAGTACTCGACTTGCTTTTTGGCTTCAATGGTGTTTTGCATATCCTGAACTTGAAACTCCAAGTCCTCATTGATAGCTTGTAATTTTTGAAGCTCTGCACTCATGCGTTCCAGTTCACGAGAGCGTTCCATTTCAGAGAACTTGCGCTGCACGAGATCGTTTACTTCCGCTTCTCCCAGTCCTGAATAACCCGACAGTGATTTGGGAATATCTTCGTCAGCATCCGTCCACTGAAAAGTTTTTGACCATATCAAACTTCCTGTTTCCAGGTCTTTGAATTCTACTCTTACCTTGTCAGGATTTTCAGATTTATCATAGCTTCGAACCAATTCCGAAAAGTTTGCGATGGTTGCTTGTTCAATGCTGTTTAGCTTTTTACCGTTGCGATAAAAGCTAGCATTAAAAGCCACATTTTCGTGTCCCTGTTTCGGGAAGGTTTTTATCATCTTTTGGCTTACCTCGATGACATGATAAATCTTTTTCTTTTTCATTATTCCTTGACGATTTGTATGAATTCAATGATTGGATAGGTGTCAACCTTTTCCGGCAACTCAATTGCTATTAGCCCACTGAATTCTTCCAGGCCTTCTAGTGCGTTTTGAGCCGCTGTTATTTCTAGGCTATTGGTATCTGAAATGATTCGTGTACCAATTGGCAGAACAGAAGCATTGGTGAGTAACAAATACTCATTGTATGCTTCAATTTCGTAGCGTTGTTTTGGGGATTTAGTTACCACAGTTTTGAAACTCTGTAACTGAATTCCTAGCTCACGCTGTTTGTATTGCTGATGGATGTGATTTAGATGATCGAACATAACTGGTCAGGATTTGATTGTTCTTCATATTCATCTTCGTCATCCATGGGATTGGGACATGAGCAGTCTTCTGTTTCATTCTCTGCAACAGGTATTTCCTTTTGAACAGTTTCAGTAACAGGCTTATTGCTTTTTACTTGCGGTTTCTCTACGCTGTCAGTGCATCTGAGATATAAACTCACGATGTAAGGAGCGAATATGTTTGAAGGGCAAGTGTCCAAGTAAACACCAACTACCAATTGACCTGGTAGCAGGTTTACATCGAGCGATTGATATTCGTGTGTTTCCTCCGGTTCATAGAACGGTTGCGCTGCAACGGCAGCAACAATGGCTTCTTCTTTAAGAGAATTAAACGAGGCGGTGAACCAACCAATCTCAGGGATGAGTAAATCCGTTCCAATACCACGCACATGAACAGCCTTAAACCCGGTGCATCGTTTCAAATAAGATGGAACCTTATGTTGAAAACGAATGATTTGCCCAGGTCTATCAACTTGTAAGCGTATGATATTGTACCGTGTTACTCCCATAGATTGACTTATTTTTCATTGGTGAGCCACAGATATATTTTCACTTCATAGGGGTAGCCATAAGCTCCGTAACCATTTTCTGAAACTACTGGAACTTGACCGTCTGTAAAACGTCCTTCCACTGTACTTCCGGCAGCATCCAGTTGCTCCTCAAAGAAGAAAAACTTCTTATTGGGAGCAACCTGGTTGCCACTGGTTAACAGTTTCACTTCATGCACATCCTCGAATACCTCCTGATTGTTCACTTTGAGCCCCAACAAGCAACCAGGTACGAAGCGTTCTTCAGGCACAGAAACATAAATGCCTCTGATGCGTGCATATTGCTTATCGGTTTGTGCATTGAATCGAATTGCCTCACCCGGTTGAGTGACACGAACTCGAATCTGTTGAAACTTGTGGTTTTTCATGGTGAATTTCTCTTAATAGGATTACGCTTTGATTACAGCAGTACCACGAAGGATTGCCTTCAGGTATGAATGGTCAGGAGCATTTGCAGCCCACTCGATATTGAACTCGATGGATTGTTGGTCACGAATGATTTTTGGATTGTCCAATACCCACAAGCCTTTGAATGTATCCTTACCAGTGGTTTGGAATACTTCGCAAGAAGTGTTTGGGATCAATACGGTTCCGTTGGCTTTGAACTCGAATTCACCGTCACGAACATAGTCCGGAACAACATCGTAGTTCACTGTGCCTGGAGAATCATTGCTGTCTCCAACACCACCTAACAATTGGATTCCGTACAAAAGGAAGTAGTTTCCTTTTTCCAATTTGCCACTTGAAATGTTGCTAGTGCCAACAACTTTGTTGTCGTCATCTTTGAACATTTTAATGACTTTGGAACCGGTGATTGTTTTAACCACATAGTATGCGGTATCAACAGCCTGCAAACTTTGGTTTGCTAATCCTTGTTGAATTTCTTTTGGAAGCATAGCGATACGCTTCTCAAACTCTGCACGAGAACGAGAGCCAGTGGCATTCGTTGCTACACGTGTTTGAGTTTGCATTTTGCGGAACAACTTCTTTTTTTCGTTGGGGCCGCTGAGGTCAAGTGCTTGCAAGAAATCGTCTTCTGACATTGCACCTAGCAAGTTGTACTCGCTGTTTTCGATTTGTCCGAGAGTTAACATGATACTGATGATTTATTTGATTTGTGAATTATTAAATGATTTCGATGTAGGCTAAGTCTTCCTCAGCTACGCCTTCTACCATGCGTGATGGAGCAGCGATGTCTTCGGGATTATAAGCTGTTGGTGATGAAAGAGCAGGTAGGTCAGGATTGTAGCGTTCTACTGACAAGTTGATTGGCTCACGGTAAACAGTTGGTTCACCCAAGCCGTCTACACCGTTGAAGCTGAAATCAGCAAGTCCTGCTAACAAGTCCTTTTTCAAAAACACTTTCACACCGGAAAGAAGTCCTGAAGCACCAACACCTGTTGCGAGCATTTTCATGTTCGGGTCTTTGAGCATCAAGTTCCCGGCTGTACCAACGCCCAATAGGACAATAGGTCGTGCCAGTGCTTTTGCATTGAATCCAGTTGCGGTTGCATCTACATTCAATACCTTATCAATCATTTTTCCGCCCACGGAGCCGATAACAACACCGCCAGTGAGCATAGCCAAGGTTTTGATTTCATCCATCACAGCTTGGCTACTGATTTTGGTTTTTTTTGTTCTTGTTGCCATGGTTTGCGTATTTATTGATTATAAAAGTTTCATTACTTTGGGTGGCATACTTTTGTTGGTATGCGTTGATTTTGAAGTACTCTTGCGTTTTGCAGGAGCAGTCTTTGATTTGGTGGTTGTGGTTTTTCTTCGTGACTTGTAACCCGATAGCCCAGTTGCTTTTTTCTTTGGCTTTACTAGTTGATAAATTCCAAAGGCAACAAGACCGCCACCTAATACAGCAGGAACAGGATTGGCTTTGATGAAGCTCATAATTCCACCACTACCGCTTGATGAAGATGCAGGAGCATCTGTTGTAGTTGGTGCAGTAGCACTCGCATCAGCCGTTGTACTTGCTGTTCGAAGCGCAACAGCAGAGGATGCTGATGGGTCAGCTTCACTTGCTTGAATTTCAGCAGCAGCGGCAGCAGCTCCAGGATCGGCTGTAACTTGACTGGTAAGAGTATTCATATCCACGTTTTCGTTCTTGCCGATTAGTCCTGATTCTTTCAAGATTTTAATCGTTGCAATAATTACAGGAGTTGCAGCAGCGATAACGGTTGCAGAAGCAGGGTCACCCAAGTAGCCCAACATTTGGTCTTCAACTATTCCGCTCAGATTTCCGGCACGACCTTTCAAAATGGCATTTTTGAGTGCATCACGACTACCTTGAAGCTTGTCAGCGAATAGTTTTTCTACTTTGCTTAATGCGTTTTTACTCTTTTGCCATGTGGCAGCATTGACACCTTTGGCAGCAGCTTGTTGTTGCGTACCATAAGCCCATTTTAACTTAGATGCCATTTTACCCAAGTTGAGCTTCATAGCAAGTAAGAATCCTCCACGAGCTGCAATACTTAATGGATTGTACTTTACAACCGCCTTTACAGCAACTTTGGCTGCATCACCAACTTTCTGTCCAACCGTTTTTACCGTGTTCTTTACATTGGTAAAAAAGCCTTTGATGTTGATACCGCTTAGTGCTAACTCATCCGGGTCGTAATCAATACCATTCATGGCAGTTACACCATTGCGCAAATTGAGTTGAGATTCATTCTTTGAAAGAATGTCTAATGCTTCGTCACGCTTGTCGGTGTACCAATACTGAATCGCGTAGTCCAACATTTTAAGCAGTGCCTGTGGATCATCCACGGTCGATACCATGTTTGGATTTTGTGCCACTGCATTGCGAGTTGCTACGATATTTTGATAGAGTTTATCCAAGTCTGATTGATTGGTGACTGCACCTAAACCAATACCGGAAAGTGATGTTGCCATTACTGCATCATAGTGGTCATTGCCTGACACACCACTGAGCACGGCTACGTTTATGCCTTTTAAGTTCATGTTATAATCCATTTTATCGGTGTATTTTTTCTCATAGTTGAATTCAGAAACCACTCCGTCAATCACACAGTAGTTCGTTCCGTCCATTGGGACAATCACGTACACGTGTTGCCATGAATCTTGGCTGTACTTGGTGATTCTGAACTTGTGAGGAATTTGCAGATTGGTTAAGATGCTTGAAGCGAAAATGCTCATGCAGTCACAGTCAACCCCAGTGGCTCTTTCAGCCCAACTTCTTGCAGGTCTGCGAAGCTGCTCTAGACCTCGTTTATCCAACTTGTATTGGATATAGGAGTACATGAATTCCCAAATGGCTTTGCAAGTATCAATGGTGGAAGACCGCCTGAGTAATGGAGCGATTCGCTTGGTGTCGTCAAGGTATTTCCAAACGACTTTCTCCATTAACTCAACCGTATCGGTTACCTCACCATCATTAATGATGACACGGTCACGCTCATCAGGTGGTGGGAAATACGGATTATAGCGGCTTCCATCTTTGATGCTGCGATAACCACTGGTTACAGTTTTGCTTGGTATGTGAGATAGTGCCTGCATTAAATCAATTTTTCAGAGGGCGACTGATAAAACAGTCCGTTTACATAGGTGGTGAAATACATTTCCATAGGCACACCCAACTGAGCAACCAGGTTCTTTTTATTACCCGATTTCCAGGCAGTTATTACAGCAGGTATTTTTGTGACGATATTCTTGATAAGTCCGGCAAGAATTGACCAGGACAATTCAAGCTCAATCGTATCAATCTTGGTTACGGCAAGTGGCTGAATGACGATTTCTTTATTCTCGGCATCAGATTGCGTTAAGAACTTGTTTTTAGATGTTAGTGTTACCACTGGTTTTGTGATGCGGATGCTATCACGAGAAGGATTATTGACTTCAACTTCTGTTCTGAAGGTCAAACCACCTAAGTTGATTGAGTGAATGCGAGGGTTGACCATCTTCATGGTAGAAACGTCAGATACATTCTGCATTTTTAGCAGTCTGACCATACCATAAACAAGGCCTGCACCTATCGCTATACCCAATACTTTATTCATCGTCTCCGAAGTTTTCTTTGAAATACTTATTGAGTTTTGCGGAAATGTTGTCGAGAGCTTTTTTTACCACATAACCGGCAGCAGCGGATGCAGCAGCATATAAAACAACAGTAGTGAGACCAGGAAGGGTAATCGCCATTAAAAGAGGCTTTGCTGTTACAGCTTTTCCTACGCCTCCAACGACACCTGAAACGGTGGTAAATATCGAAGTGTGTGAGTGATGTGGCATGAAGTCTTGCATTTCAAAACACAAGATTCAGACAAAGAGATGATGTGGAGTTGCTAATTGATTTTGTAGGTTGAACTAAGTATCCATTTGTTACCATTCGTAAGTAACACATGGATTTAAAAGTCAATAAATACAAATTCTTTGAGCCATTTTGTAAAATAATCACACAACTATTTTTTTTTGCCAAATTTTTTACTTAACTTTCCTGCGAGTTTCTTTAATTTCAAACTTTGAAAAGGTATATTGCAATTCTGCTATCGATTTTTTATCTATCTCTGTCAATAGGATTGACAGTTAATAGACATTATTGTGGCGGTAAATTAGCATCAATTGAACTCGGTTTAACACATAAAAACTCATGTCCATGTGGTGATAAACCCATGAAAAAAGATTGTTGTAAAGACATTTACAAAATTTACAAATTAATCTCACACTTTGACAACTCGATTCATATTGATTATAATCATGAAACATTTTTTATAGGAGAT